>NZ_CP021112.1:300000-542500 GCF_002119765.1 Pseudorhodoplanes sinuspersici | reverse complement strand
TCAGATTCATTTGTGCCGAATCTCTCTTCCGTCCTCATCCCTGAGGAGCGATCCGAAGGAGCGCGTCTCGAAGGACGAAGCGGCCAAGCTGTTGCCTTCAAGGCAACACCTTCAGCAAGAAATTGCGCCTATTCGACCTCCCGGCGCCCGTGTCAGGTTGCTCCGCTGCTGCCGGACGACACGGAGACTGCCACGATGACATTGTACGCGAAAATAGTGGCCGCTGGCCTGACGTTGCTGTCCATTGGCGGGTTTGCAATTGCCCCCGTGCAGGCTCAGGAGCCCACCAAAATCAGGTTCACCCTCGACTGGAAAATCCAAGGGCCGCATGCCTGGTACTACGTGGCGAAAGAGAAGGGTTATTTCAAAGCCGAAGGTCTCGACGTCACCGTCGACCAGGGCGAGGGCTCGGCGGCGGCGATCACCCGTGTGATGTCCGGCACCTACGACGCCGGTTTCGGCGACATCAATGCCGTTGTCCAGAACGCGGCGGACCGGCCCGGCGAGCAGCCGGTCATGGTTTATCTCGTCTATAACGGCGCGCCGAATGTCCTCATCGTGAAGGTCGACGGCCCGATCAAGACGCTGAAGGATGTCGAAGGCAAGATCGTCAGCGCGCCGGCCGGCTCTGCGACGCTGCGTCTGTTTGTGCCGCTCGCAAAGAAAAACGGCGTCGACGCCACCAAGGTGAAAATTCTCAACGCCGCGCCGAACCTGATCGAGCAATTGCTGGTGCAGGGCCAGGCCGACGCCATCGCCCAGTTCTCGAACACGAGCTACATGAATTTCCTGGCGATGAAGCTCAACCCGGAAAAGGACTTTCGCTGGTTCTTCTACACCGATAACGGCCTCGATCTCTATTCCAACGGTGTGATCGTGTCGCAGAAACTGCTGAAGGAAAAGCCTGAAGCTGTGCGTGGCCTCGTCAAGGCGATCAATCGCGCGATCGTCGACGTGCTTGCCAATCCCGACGAGGCCATGAAGCTGCTCAAGACAATCGAACCTTTGACCAATGAGGACATCGAAAAGCAGCGGATGCTCTACACAGCGAAGAACCTGATGGTGACGCCGGAAACGACCAAGATTGGCCTCGGCGATCTCGACGACAAGCGCCTCGCGGCGTCGATCACGACCGTGGTTGAGGCCTACGGTTTGAAGCGGACACCCGATGTCGGCGAGGTCTTCAACCGCAATTTCTTGCCGCCACGCGCCGATCGCGAGATCAAGATGCCGGCGAACTGAGCCGGCGTCGCACGCGAAACTCCTCACGAGAAAAGAACATGACTGACCACGACTATTTCATGGGGCTCGCCATCGAGGAGGCGCGCAAGGGCGCCGCGCAGGGCGAGCAGCCTTTCGGCGCACTGATCGCGCTGAACGGCGAGGTGATCGTCAAGACTCCGAGCCTGAAGGTCGGCTCGTCCGATACCACGCGGCACTCGGAAACGTATGCAATCGCGCTTGCGACGCAGAAGCTCAAGCTGCGCACGCTGCCGGAAGGCAGTATCTTCTATGCAACCTGCGAGCCCTGTCCGATGTGCGCGGGCGCAATCCTCAATGGCGGCATCAAGACGCTGGTGCTCGGCGCGCGCAACCGCGAGGTGCAGAAATTCTCCAGCAATGCTTTCCAGTTTAAGGATTATTCGGTCGATGCCTTTGCCAAGCTCACCGGCTGGGACCTGACGATCATCGACGGCGTGCGTGAAGAGGAATGCGTTGCACTCTATCGTGACGCCGCTGTCGAACTGACACGCTGAGCCATGAAACAAAGCGCGGTCGACAGTGTCATCGCCGGCCTGAAGGCGGCGGGCATCAGCGTAGTCTGCTACCTGCCGGATTCGCTGTTCAAGGAACTCTATCCGGCGCTCGACGCCGATCCGGATATCCGCACCATTCGCGTGACCAATGAAGGCGAGGGCGCCGCGATTTGCGGCGGCATCTGGCTGTCCGGCAAGAAGGCGGCGCTGGTGATGGAAAATTCCGGCCTGCGCGCCTCGATCGAGCCGCTCGCACGCATGGGCATGGGCGCGGGCATTCCGGTCTTCATGTTGATGAGCTATCGCGGCGACCTCGGCGAAAACAACTGGTGGGCTATTCCGCACGGCATGACGATGGAGCCGCTGCTCAACGCCATGCGCATTCCGTATCGTGTCGTCAATCGCGAGGAGGATATCGCACGCTCCATCGCCGATGCCGTCACCTGGAGCAACGCCGCCTATTATCACGCCGCCGTGGCGCTGACCGGCGAGATCGTCCGATGAACCGCTTCGATTGCATGCACCGTCTCGGCGCAATGCTGAAGGATGAACTTGTGATTCTGTCGCTCGGGGCGAGCGTCGACGAATGGTACAACGCCGCGCCGCATATGCGCGAGGCGAGTCTGTTCCAGCAGCAGCTTGGATGCGTCACGCCGCAGGCCTTTGGGCTTGCGGTCGGCCTGCCGCACCGGCGCATTGTGTCGCTCGATACCGATGGCGGCGTGATGTTCAATCTCGGCATCCTGGCGACGCTCGCCAACGAGCAGCCGAAAAACCTGTTGGTCGTGGTCTGGGACAACGAATGCTATCAGTCGATCGGCGGCCCGCCGACCCATACGGCCGGTCGGGTCAATATCGCGCGGATCGCCAATGGCGCCGGCATCCCCGATGCCTATGAGGCGACGACGCTGGACGATTTCGAGCGCCATTGCGCCGCCGGGCTCAAGGCGCAGGCGCCCTATGTCGTGGTCGCCAAGGTCGGCCGGGAGACTCGCCGGGATATCCGCCGCAAGCATAGCGACGGCCGCGAGGACAAATATATTTTCGTCCGCCATGTCGAAAAAACCGAAGGTATCGTCATTATGGGGCCGAGCGAACACAATTAGGCCGGAATGGACGGTCCAGGCGGCTATTTCTGGCTCATTTCAGGACGTTTTCGGCGGTCTTTCGCTTGTGGCTTATTCGCTTGAAAAGCCAAAAGAATCCTTTGCAAATTGTCGTCCTATTGTTACATAGCGGCGCGCGGGCTTGTCCCGCGCTTGTGCTTCCGGGCTGCCTCGCATGCCCGGTGCATCAAATCCGGCGATAGCGCAAAACTACGCCAGAACGGGTGAGACGGCCGCAAGGCCTTCCCTCGACGCCGGTAAGGTTTAACGCGGGGTGGAGCAGCCCGGTAGCTCGTCAGGCTCATAACCTGAAGGTCACAGGTTCAAATCCTGTCCCCGCAACCACTGATCCCGGCGTTATTACGCTGGTAAGAAGCCTGGCCTCCTTCAGGAGGTCGGGCTTCTTCTTGCCTGCGGCAAAGGTCAGAATGGCTGCCAAATCACCCCGGAGTACGATAGCCAGCTCGCTCTCCTCCGGCTGGAGCGTTACCTGGTCGACCAACGTCCGAAATATCGCAGCGGCCTCAGCCTTTCCATCTTCGTCCTGAAGACGGTGATGGAGGGCTGAAATCTTCTGCCGGTAGATCTCTGCCATGTTTGGGTGCAGGAGGACCGGGGGCTCTTCGGCATGCGCCAGCACCTCGGTCAGCTCGGCTTTGCGGGACTCAAGGGCACCAATTGTATCCTTGAGTTGAGCCCCGGGGACGCCATCGAGAACGGCTTGTATGGCACGCTCCAGATCTCGCTGAACCTTGGTCAGTTCTTTGCGCTGGCCGACAATGCTCGAACTGCGTTCGATGCGCAGCCTGTTCACCTCGCGGGTGAACTCCTCACAAAATTCCCTGAATAGCGACGGCTCCATCAGGTGGGTGTGAAGCCCGTTCAGGACCGACGCCTCCAGCACATCGCGCCTGATGTTCATCCGGTTGTCGCAAGTTCCTTTGTTGCGGGCGGTGGCGCAACCCAACAGATCCTTTGAGATCAACACATAGCCGCCCCCACAGCACCCACATTTCATTAGACCCGCAAAGAGATGCTTCGAGCGACGACGCTCGTTCAGCGCATTTTGCCCCGGTGCAGATGGCTCGTAGGCCAGTTTCTGCTGTTGCGCCTTGACTGCATCCCACACGGACTGCTCGATGATGCGCAATTCTGGCACATCCTGGATGATCCATTCGCTCTCAGGATTGTGGCGCGACACTCGCTTTCCTGTATCAGGGTCTTTCAAGTAGCGAAGTCGATTCCAAACGAGGCGACCCACATATAGTTCGTTATTGAGAATGCCGACGCCGCGCTTCGGATTGCCGTGAATGGTGGAAGGTCCCCATTCATTACCTTGTGGGCCGACCACGCCTTCTTTGTTCAGCTCGCGAGCGATTGTACGGGAAGACTTGCCCGCAAGGTAGTCGGCAAAGATTCGGCGAACGACGTTAGCCTCAGCGGGATTAATCGTTCGATCCCCTCGGATTGGCTCGCCACTGGCGGCAAACTGCCTGACAACGTCGTAGCCAAAACAGAGACCGCCGCCGGATTTTCCATTCTCGACCCTGCCGCGCAAACCGCGACGGGTCTTGTCGGCTAAGTCTTTCAGAAAGAGCGCATTCATCGTCCCTTTAAGACCGACGTGCAGATGAGTCACGTCGCCCTCCGAGAGAGTCACAATCTTAACGCCTGCAAACGCCATTCTCTTAAAGAGGCCGGCAATATCCTCCTGGTCGCGACTGAGGCGATCCATTGCTTCCGCGAGCACAACCGTAAACCGACCGCGCGTTGCATCGTGGATCAATTCCTGGATGCCAGGGCGAAGTAGCGACGCGCCGGAAATGGCGCGATCGCTATAACTGTCCGCGATCGTCCAGCCTTGTTTCTCGGCGTAGAGCCGGCACAAACGCAGCTGATCCTCGATCGAGGCATCGCGCTGATTGTCAGACGAGTAGCGCGCGTAAAGAGCGACTTTCATCGAGCTGCCTCCTTAGTCAGAGAAGCTGTCGATCTTTCCGCCACACGATACGGCCTCAACGAATTCTCGTGCGGCTTGTCGCGCGAGCAGCCGCACCAAGGCGACAAGGCGGGCATCGGGTGTCGACGGAATAGACATTGCCGGTTCGTCCATCGTCTCAGAGACCATGCGAACTTTCTCGACAGTGGTTGTTCCTCTGGGCCTTGCCACGCCGTTACCTTCAACGCTGAGCGACCGAGCGCGCCTCCCTGCGAAGTTGACTCTCGCGTTGACAAAAGAAAACGAAATTCTTGTTTCATCGTAGGAAGTTGTATCGTTTGTTGGCGTGCTTCTGTCGTCTCAATTGTAGATGAACGAAAAATTGAGATAAGCAGCGTAGCAAAAATACTTGCGCGTTTCGAAGGCAGATTCAACCTCTCCATCCCCACGCCCCATCACATCGGGCTAGTCGACATGCTCAAGTGCGCCGGAATTGTGTGCCGTCAGTGGATTTGTCACTTTGGGCGATAGCGGAACCAGCGGCTCACGGTGTTGGGCCTGTTGCCAAGTCTGTTCGAGTGGTCTGTAACCGTCACACTACGAATCTGGGGGTCAGGAGTTCGAATCTCTTCGGGCGCGCCATAAAATCAATGACTTAACAAAGCGCCCCGGACTAGAAATTCGAATTAGTCCGGGGTTTAGTCCGGGGAAGTTGCCAACAAATTCTTATGTCGGACCGATGCCCCTTGGGCCGGAAACGACCGGCCCTTGGCTCTCCGCAAATCATCTCGCATCTGCGGCTCAACAAGCCCTCGCGGGTCGGCGCTTCCCCTCTGGGGATGTTCCTCTATCATCCTGCGCTCCTGCTGTTGCTCGAATTTCAGACCGGCATGTCCATCAAGATTGACCTCGGCAATCAAGTCCGCCAGACGGTCCTGCCCCAGTGGAAGCCCCTGCTTCCGCTGTTTGAGGCCGTGATGAATTCGTTCCAGGCGATCAAGGATGCCAAACTGCCCAAGAACATTCCGGGCCGGATCATCATCGAGATCGAGCGGCAGAACGAACTCTTCAAGGACGAGAGCGCGTCGATCGAGTCGTTCAAGATCACTGACAACGGCATCGGCCTCGACGACGATAATTTCGACTCGTTCAACACCGCATTTTCTCGTCGCAAGGTGGCAGCGGGCGGCAAGGGCCTCGGGCGCTTCACATGGCTCAAGGCGTTTGAGGGTGCCGAGATCGAGAGCATTTTCCGCGACACGGATGGCAGTCTGCTATCGCGTTCCTATGTGTTCAGCGAAGCCTACAACCTCGATACGGCCGGGCTGCCCAAGAAGCTCGACAATGGCATCGTCGGCACCACTGTGCGCCTGTTCAAACTCAAGAAGGCGTACCGCGACAAGGTTCCCCGATCCGTCGAAGCGATTATCCAGAAGCTCATCGAGCACTTCATTCTCGTGTTTCTCGAGCCCGACTGCCCCACCGTAACGCTGATCGACGACGGCAAGAAGCACGTTATCAACGATATCTTCGAGAACGACTACAAGGCGACCGCGTCCGCACATACGTTTGAAATTGGCGAGCACAAATTCTCGCTGCACGGCTTCCGCCTGCCAACCTCCCGAACGACAAAACATAAGCTGGTCTACGCAGCCGACCAGCGCGGTGTGATCAGCGACAAGCTCGAAGACTACATGCCGAACCTCTCCGCGCGCTTGGAAGACGAGGACGAGAAACCGTTCTTCTACCTTGCGATTGTACAGAGCTCATATTTGAGTCAGCATGTGAACATCGGACGCACCGATTTCGATTTCAGCGTCGCTGACGACGCCGACCTCGAATTCGATTCGGAAGAGAAGCGGGACCTCATCCCGCGAGCCGACATCCGGAGCAAAGCGCTCGAATTCATCGAGAAGGACCTCGCCAGCATCATCGAGACGATCAATACTGCCAAGCTCGAGCGCATCCGTCGCTACGTCCACCAAGAGGCGCCGCAGTACCGCGTCCTCATGCGCAATGCAGACAAGTTCATCAACACGCTGCCGCCCTCACCCTCGCGCACGCAGATCGAGGCGGCTCTGCATCGGGAGTTGCACCATCGCGAGACGGAGCTCAAGCGCGAGGGCAGTCGCATCATCCGAGAAGCCGAGAAAATCGACGACTACGAGGAGTACCACAAGCGCTTCACGCAGTTCCTCGACGAATACAACGAGCTCGGCATGTCCGCGCTCGCGCAGTACGTGGGGCACCGCAAGATCATAGTCGAATTCCTCGAGCGCGCGATCCAGTTGCCCGACAGCGAGAAGGCGAAGTACCCTCTCGAAGAGGTGGTGCATAAACTGGTGTTTCCGATGCACAGCACGAGCGCCGACATTCCGTACAACGAGCAGAATCTCTGGATGATCGACGAGCGGTTGACGTACCACTCGTTTATCGCTTCGGATAAGCAGCTCCGCACGCTCGAAATGATCAAATCGAAGAGCGCGCTGCGGGGCGACATCGTTATCTTCGACGAGAAGATTCTCTTCGCCGACACAAACCCAGAATTACACCCGATCAATTCCATCACGACGATCGAATTCAAGCGGCCGGGTCGCGACGACTACACGGATACGGACAATCCACTCGCGCAGTCGTT
Source organism: Pseudorhodoplanes sinuspersici (assembly GCF_002119765.1). Classification (NCBI taxonomy): domain Bacteria; kingdom Pseudomonadati; phylum Pseudomonadota; class Alphaproteobacteria; order Hyphomicrobiales; genus Pseudorhodoplanes; species Pseudorhodoplanes sinuspersici. Next base: position 535,060 of record NZ_CP021112.1, on the reverse strand, counting down.
CAAGCTCATCGACGAAATTCGCTCCGGTGAATTCCAGATCAGAGGGCGGCCGGTCTCACTTGCGAATACGAACGTGCCCGCGAGCATTTACTGCATTTGCGACCTGACGCCGACGTTCCGCCGCGTGCTCAAGGTGCAGGACGCCTTCGTGACGCCAGACAACCAAGGCTATTACGGCTTCCACCGCGGGTTCAACGCGTACTACGAGATCATCGATTACACGAAGATGCTACGCGATGCGAAGAACCGGAATCGCATCTTTTTCGAGAAACTCAACCTCGTGAACAATCATTAGGCCAAACACCGGCGGGCCGTCGAACACGGCGTTCCGTCAAAGAGGGCTGACGACCGCAGTTCGGCATTGCCGACGCTCATTGACACTAGGGCTGTCTCACAGGGAATCCGAGCCGACTCGCGCCTACGCGGGCTCTCACTCAACGGCCGCGTTGGTGTTCTCTCGCATCAAGTATGATTTCACGCGCGCTCCTATTTCCGGGAAAAGAAAGCAAAGCGCGGGAAGCCATCGCTCATCAGGCCTGACTGCGAGGTCTCCGGCTTTCATCTGTTCGCGGACACGCTCCCGTCTGCGCTTCCATTTTCCCGTGGCATCCTGACTTTCGACTAACGCATCGTGTCCGGATAACTTAAGTGCATAGCCGAAGCTGAGGAGATGCTCGGGATAGCCCTGCGCAACATGGTGCGCGACTTCAATGAGTGTGCTGAATTGCCAGCCGACTGGAGCCCCTCGTGCAGCACTTAAGAGACCGTGCAACATGGCGCGGAAACTGCTATCGGAACTCGGAGTGTCCGGAAGTTCAATACCGCGCGCGGCCAAACGGGCTTTGACCGCCTGCCATCGGGCGAGGCTTTCAGGGCGACCATCGAAATGCGGTTCAACCGACTGCCAGCAAGTGAAAACTTCGTCACGCAACGCCGCGTCATCCCTTTCTAACAAGTGTTGCACCTCACTATCGTAATCAAAGTAATACGCGCGTTGTTGAGGAACCTCGATCGTCAGCTCGGAGAAGCGAATCAACTTTTCTTCCCATTGGTCACGAATGCCAAGACCATCGCGAACGGGCTTGCGATAAAAGCAACGGACATGAAAGCAACTCGTGTCCTCCGACAGCTTGGTGGTCTCGTTGTCGACGACCAGAATGTTGGAGTTATGGGAGAATAGAAGATCGTCCACGGTAAGACGCCGGTAATCCGGCTCGAACCGCCCCAATATCCAAACCAGTGTTGCTCCCTCGTCGCGATAGAACAGGCGTCGTTCGACCACCACGCCAAGGAATGTCGTCGAGAGTTGAACCTCGAATGCAAAGCGCTGATCGCCACGGGTCGCCTGAACGTCAGGCTGGCGCCAGCTTTTTGGATCGCTGGACGCGCGCCAGCGCGTTTCCTGCTGGATGCTCTCAGGCGCGAACGACGGATCGGCGGCGAGGCTCCGTTCGATGAGGCGTTTGATTTTCTTATGAGCTTCGCTTTCACGCAGGCCGTGATACTTGCGCGCAAGGATGTCGGACTGCGAAAGCCCGTGCCGAGTCTGCGCCGGACACGACCCGTCCTCGACGCTATGACGAAAGAAGAAGCGCTTCTCGGGGCTGGCGACGGCGTAGACGGATGCGCAGCAAAGGGCACAGGCGAACAGTGGATTCTGCGTCTTCAAAGACTCGCGAATGCGAACCCGCTTGGCAATAAAATCCCCATAGCGATGCGAAGCGATGAATGTTTTCACGTCGATTACGAGACCGTTGACAAGATCGATAATCTCGACGATTTCGGGATTCTCTACGGGTGAAGCTGCGGCCTGCGGATCAATCGTGGTGTTTCGATCAGCGGCCATGTCGTTTTTTCCGATTTGAATATCTTGTGCGACAGAGCAGGCACGGCAAGGATGGGCCGGTTGGCCGGACCTGGGCGGCGATATCGCTTTGTGCCTAGCCCTTGCCAAAGCTTCGCCACCGCTCGCAATATATCAAAACTGCGAATCGATCAGACATTGCCTATTATTGTTCGTCCAGTTTATCTCCTCTTTTTTTGACCAAGACGAGCATACGGCCGGTTGGCGCTGGTCCGGAAGTGGGAAGCGTCGCGACATGGGGCGGCCATGCACATTGATTGCCTTCGCCTGCAACGGTTTCGGTCGTGCGCCGATGTTAAGGTGCGCTTTCATCGCGAGCTGACCGTTCTTGTGGGCGAGAACAATGGCGGAAAATCAAACATCGTTGACGCCCTCCGGCTTCTGACCCTGCCGCTTAACGGCCGCCGCGATCGATATCCGGAGGACGAGGACTTGCGGCGCGGCAGCACGGAGACTCACTACGCCCTTGAAGGCCAGTTCGCGGGCCTGGGCGATACGATGAAGGGCTTGCTTATTTCCGCAGTGCCAGACCCCACTGCCGACCTGGCAGTGTTCGGGATGCGTTATCAGACCCGCACGCCCGGGACATTGCGCGGGCGTGCATCGTCCTGGGCCGGGAGATTTGACACCGCAGAGCCGGAAAGCGGCTCAACCGACCTTATTCGCCACGTCTATCTACCCCCGTTGCGTGATGCCAAGCAGGCGCTGGGTACGGGCAGTGCGACGCGAATTACTGCGTTGCTACAACACTTCTTGCAGACCGGCGAAGAAGAGGGATTTCTGACTCACGTTCAGCGTACCGGCGACCCACATCGTGTGTTGACCGCGATCAACACGGACATCGCGTCCGCGCTCGGTGACCTCACGCGCGGCGCCCGCCCGCAAACGGCATCGCTGGCCTTCACTGCCGAAGCGCTTGCAGACGTGGCGCGCGATTTGCGGTTTCGGCTCGCCGACCTCGGCTTGCCGCCGGAAGACATCAAATCCTCGGGTCTGGGCTATGCCAATCTTCTTTATATGGCGACAGTCGTCGTCGAACTTGCCAAGGCGCGCGAAGCGGACTTAACACTGTTTCTCGTCGAGGAACCGGAGGCGCATCTTCACCCGCAGTTGCAGATGCTGGTGCTCGACTTCCTGCTTGCCCAAGCCCAAAAATCTGCTGCGCGCGAGACTGCGCCCGGCCAACCGGAAGGCCGCATCCAGGTCATCGTCACCACGCATTCTCCTAATCTCACAGCGTGGGTGTCACCCGAGCACCTAGTCGTTGTTCGCTCGGCTCAGGATTCGGGCACGACACCGCCAACCATGAAGACCGTCTCCATCCCGGTCAGCGGGCTTGGACTCGACCCACGGATGATCCAAAAAGTCAGTCGTTATCTCGACGTGACGCGCTCGGCTCTGTTGTTTGGCAATCGCGCCTTGCTCGTCGAAGGAATCGCCGAGGCGCTTCTAATGCCGGTGATCGCCCGGCATTGTATATTCAACACCGATCCCCACGCATTGCAGCGTTTTCGTGGTGCCGTGGTGGTGGCGATCGATGGGGTGGATTTTGCACCTTACGTCCATATCCTGCTCCATCCATGCGAGGGAGCGACGATTGCTGACCGCGTTGTCGTGATCACGGACGCAGATCCACACTCACCCGGAAACCGCAAGGCCGACCTTGAGGCGCGCGCCACAGAATGGGGCGTGGCGGATCGGCTCAATGTTCTTACCAACGCCGTTACGCTCGAACATGAGCTGTACAGCGCGGGAAACGGAGCCCTACTCCGCGAGGTGTTTTTGCTTCTCCATCCCCAATCGGCGCAACGCTGGACTTCGGACGTGGATGGCGTTGCTGCAGCAGATCGCCCTGCCGCATTCGTGCAACTTCTCAAAGCGACCAGCACGCGGAAGGGCGATTTTGCCCAGCAGCTTGCGGAACGCATCGTGGCCGGTTCGGCGTTCACGGTGCCTAACTATTTGCGTGATGCTATCATTGCGGTGGCTGAATGAGTGAGCCTACGGTGGAGCAACGCGCATTTGCCGAGCATCCGCGTGAGGCGTTCGTACAGGCTTGTCCGGGCGGCGGGAAGACACGCACAATTGTTCATCGTGTCCAGAATATTGCGCCGGGTCTTCCGCCGCGAAAGGGCATCGCAGTTCTGTCCTTCACCAATTCGGCCATTGACGAATTTCTCGCCAAGTGCCGGACGCTTGGCCTCGATGTGATTGCGCGTCATCCGAACTTCGTCGGTACATTCGATGCATTCCTACGGCAATTCTTCATTACCCCCTACGGTCTTCAAGGGGTCGCTGTTCGACCCACCGTCGTAGATAGCTGGAGCACACTCGGCGTCGAGATCCGGTTGCGTGGGCGCGCGGCGTTCCGTGGACCCGGCGTATCCCTCGATCGCTTTGATCCGGCTACCAACGCAATCGATCCGGCGCTCATTGGACACAACGGCTTGCGGGCGCATGTTGTGGCAAACCATGCCGCCTATCAGCAGATGGCCCAGCAAGCTCGCGCAGCCTTTCGGCGAAAGGGATACCTGAGCGCGGGTGATGTGCGCGTCGAGGCCGTGGCCCGGCTGCAAAATCCGCAATGGTCGGGAAGCCTCGGTCGCGCGATTGCGGCGCGCCTCCACGAAGTTATCGTCGACGAAGCGCAGGACTGCAATTCACTCGACCTGCAGCTTCTCACTTGGCTGCGCCAGCACGGGCTCCGCGTCACTATTGTGTCCGATGCGGACCAAGCGATCTATGGATTCCGTCAGGGCGATCCCACGGCCTTGGCCGGGCTCGCGCAAACTTATGACGCCGGGAGCCGCCTCGGCTTCTCAGGCAACTTCCGCAGCAGTCCAGCAATATGCCGTTGCGCGGCCACGTTGCGCAGTCGCGCCGATCCGGATGACGCCCTCGGCGAGAACGCCATCGTCACGTTGCCGGTCTATATCCTCAAGTACGAAGGCAACACGCCGCCAGCAACTGTCCATCTCCAGTTCAATAATCTTTGCCAACAGGCTGGAATTGCCCCGTCCGCACGAATGGTCCTCGCGCATGCGCGCACGTCAGCTCGCAATGCGTGCGGACTTCGACCGGATACGGAAGGTGGTGATTCCAAGGTAGCGAGGTTTGCTCGCGCAGTTGGCACCTATCACGCCAAGGCGACGTCTGGCCGCGCGCGGGAGGCGTGTCTCGTCGTTGCGGAGCAAACCTTGCTGGATCTAATGGGTAAGTTCGAAGAACAAAGCAGCGTCGCGCGTCTCGTCGAACAACACGGGATTGATCGCCGTTGGTTGCGCCGGATGGCGTTACGGCTGATATCGCAACTTCCTCCAACCTGCGCGAATTCCGATGATGCCCGAAGCGGCTGGGTTGTAGCGCTGCAAACCGCTGTCACAGCCCTTAACCTCTCCTATGGTGCCGGCGTCACCGTGACCACCTACTTTCGGCGCCCCCCGAATACCGAATGGGGCCAGTTTCTGCAGCCCCGAGCGGATCTCGCCGCTATTTCTTGGGCGACAATTCACGAGGCCAAGGGAAGCGAGCACAATGCTGTATGCGTTGTGATTCCAAACGGCGATTACACTGAAGACCTCATCGCCGCATGGGAGAATCGCACAGATTCCGAGCCCAAGCGCGTCATCTATGTTGGCGTAACGCGCGCGGAAAAGCTTCTTGCGATTGCTGTGCCTGCACCTTTCATCGATCGCCTGAGGGCTATCATGCAGGCTGGCGGGGTCCCGTTCGAGGTTCACGACCTAGCGATCGCAGCGGGCGTTGGCGCGCTGTGATGTTGTTACGCCGGCACGAAGCCTGCTCGTCGTCCTTGAGCACGTTGTTGTCCACAACTATCCGGCTCACGGCCGAGAAGGGCCCAATCGGGATACGGATACTCTCGTCCGATCTCGAAGACGTGGTCGAAGGGCTGGAGAAGATCGGCGAAGCCGGTCTGCGGGACATCGGGCGTGAAGTGGGCGAGGGCTGCACGATCTCGGCCACGATCCGAATTGCCGTCGAGATCACCCACATGATCCGGGCGACGCAGCCCGCCGACTAGCCCGGCGGGCAGCATAGTCGCCGGTCCGGACTAAGACCCCTAAGGCCATATCGACGAGATCTGTGTGAAGACGCGGAATTTTCGCTAGAATGAATGTCACCTTCCAACAGCAATTGCAGGCGGACGCCCCGTGGACAATGGCTTCATAGACCTCGACATATTGCTCACACGAGTTCGGCAACCCCAGTCGAAAATCTATTTTCTGGACGCGGTGAAAGCCTACAAGGCCGGCGCGCTGCGTGCCGCATTGTCATCCGCATGGGTTGCAGTCGTCTACGACTTGATCGCCAAGTATCGTGAGCTGGGCGCCATGGAAGACGGCGCAGCCATCGCCTTCATTCAGTCGTGGGATGCAGCGAATGCGGCCGGCGACATCAAAAGGTTGCTCGACCTCGAAGCTCGAATTATCGATGACGCAACCACCAATACCCAAATCATCAATCGGCTAGCAGCCACTCACCTTGATCGACTTCGACAGGACCGACATCTCTGCGCGCATCCCGCTTTCTCTGCAGAAGCCGAACTGTTCGAACCGACCCCCGAACTCGTTCGCCTTCATTTGGTGAATGCCATTGATCTCGTTTTGTCTCAGGAGCCTCGGCAAGGAAAAGCTATCTTCGAGCAATTCGACGCGGACGTGCAATCAACGGGCTTCCCCAATACCGAGATTAGGATTTTGGACTATGTCGAGCAGCGCTACCTCGCGCGCGTTAGACCGCAGAATGTCAGAAATTTCGGCACAGTCTTGGCGAAATCTCTCCTCAAGGGTGTTCCGCCAAGATGGGAGATCCAACGAAGAAAGATCGTTTCATCGCTAGTCGCCATCCGTGATCGGGCGCCGAACTCATGGCCTGATTTGTCGCAAACCATTGCCCGCCTGATTGACAGCATCGAGCCGGACAATCGGCAGCGCGCAATTGCCTTTATTGCTGCATTTCCGGACTTCTGGCCACTGCTAGAAGCGCCAACCAGAACTGCTCTGCAGGAAACGGCAGAGAATATCGATGCCACGGATATTGAAGACTATCGAATGCTGGCAGCCGTCACGCTGCCGCAATTTCGCAACGCCCTGTTGGAACTGATTGATGAACTCAGTGGCGAGCAACTGCGTGCGGCGATTGCCGCCGATCCCATTCCCGATCTCTGGCCCAAGGCAATCGGGATGTATGAAGAATCCGGCAGTTGGCGAGGATCGGAAGCAAATTTTCGTAATGTGATAGCCCCATTCTCGGGAAGATTAAGCAGCGATCAACACGATGAGCTGCTTGATGCGATCGTTAACAATGGGCAGAACTGGGATGCGGCCGATACTCCCAGCCTATCGCTTGGGCTATTGAAGAATGCAAATGCCGCTGACTATCCCACGCATGATGCGAGAAATCGATTCTATCTACACCTGTACCGCACACGTCATATTGACCGATATGAGGACGTGCTGGCGCTGCTTCAAACCGATGGTTGGACCCTTCCTCCCGACCCGCAAGATGACGACGAATAGTCTCGACGCAGGGGCGTCTCCCTTCGGGACCGGGCTGTCGGCTTCGCTGAAGCCTCGGCTGCGCCGGGTCTTCACCCTTCGGGCTTCCATCCCTTCTATAATCGGACCCCGGACGTCAAGGCACGATCTCCTTGTTCAATCAGTCAATGAAGAGAAGCATCCGGCCCGAACCTTTGCTTGGTTGAACTGGTTGTTGCGGGCATAACCAAGCAAGAATGTGAAGACGGGGCGTTGCCTACATTGGACAATGAAGCAATCTGGTTGGGGTTGGCGTTCCTCGTTATCGCCCTGATCTATGCGGCGGTCGGCCAGGCCGGAGCATCGGGTTACATCGCGGCGATGGCGTTGGCGGGCTTTGCGCCGCTGGCCATGAAGACGACCGCGCTCGCCCTCAACCTCCTCGTCGCGGCGATAGGCACGTTCTATTTCATCCGGGCGCGGCGGCTGTCGTGGCGGAACGTCTATCCTTTCGCCGTGCTCGGGTTTCCCTTCTCCCTGCTTGGCGGAGCCGTCCATCTGCGCGAAGAGGTCTATTATCCTGTTGTTGGGATAATCCTCATACTATCGTCGCTCCAGATGGCACGATCTGCTTTCAGGAAGGGCGATGCAAGTGTGGCCTCGCCGTCAACACCACCGTTCTGGGGCGCGCTGGCAACAGGCGCGGTCATCGGCTTCGTCTCCGGAACCACGGGAACCGGCGGCGGCGTGTTCCTCGCACCCGTGATCCTCGCCATGAACTGGGGAACAGCACATCAAACCGCAGCGACCACGGCCGTCTACAATCTCATGAACTCGGCGGCAGCCCTGTTGGGTGCCTATTTCTATTGGGACCAGATTCCCGCCTCCTTGCCGTGGTGGCTGGTTGCTGTCGCCGCAGGCGGGTCGATAGGAGCATTCGTCGGAAGTCGATATCTCTCGGATCGCTGGCTGCGCGGGATCCTTGCGTTGCTGCTGCTGGTTTCAGGAATCAAGCTGGTGCTGTAGGGCCTTCAAGCGTGTCCTTGGGGGCAGCCGCGCTTGCACGCGACCGTGCTCTATCTCCGGCCGCAAAACGGCCTTCGACCGAACCCGCCATCAGCGGTTTCGGCCCATGCGGGTCACGATCACTCTGCCGGCCAGTCCGCATCAAGCTTCTATTCGGAGTCGCAGCAACTGCGCTCCATGATGGGTTTCGACGAGGTGGCCGTCCACGCTAGCAGCGCGTGCTCGGGCATCGGCACAGGGATTGAACCGCGGATCGAGACGGACTGGCCTCTCCCTCGGGGAGCTGGACCATCCGGCGGAGCTGCTGTCAGCCTGCTGTCGCGCAGGTCTTCTCGCTTGCTCCGTATCGGAACGGCTCGTTCGTGATCCATATCCGGTGCATCACGATGGCGATGCGGCGAGATCGGCGCGCGATGCGCGTTCCAGCGCATTGTCGAGTTTGCGCACCTGGACACGCATCTCGTCCCGTGCAGCAAGCAGCGGCTCGATAGCCGGCAGCAACATCGGCTCCCTTCCGCATAGTTCGAAAACCCGCTCGCTGAACTTGTATCGATGGACACGGCCCAGCTTCTGCCCTTGCGTTCGCAACAGGCCGCGGATCGTATTCTCGATTTGCAGCATCGCCGACATGAACTGGCGACGGCCGATCAATAGTGAGCGCACCATTTGAGATTCTCGGCTCTTCACATGCACCGGCTTGAAATGGCCGACACGCATCATGGTGGCGATGCCGTGCGCGTCGTTGCGATCGGTCTTGTTCGGCCGCGTCGACAGGAAGCGCTGCGTATGACGGGTCTCGATGCAGAACACCGGGTATCCTGCATCCCGCAAAGCACCATACATCCATTCCGAGAGCGGACGGGCTTCGAACCCGATGAGCGCGATCTCCCCTGAGAGCTTCGACAGCTTTGCGATCACCTGCGCGGGCTCGGAAGGAACGATCGTTTGAAGAACAGTTCCACCGTTGTCATCGAGAACGCAGATCGCTGCTTTGTTCACGCCGAGGTCCAGTCCGATAAACAGTTTCATAGCCGGATTCTCCCTTCTTTCCGTTCCGAACCAGGCACGACGGTAGCAGACGTCCGGGTCCGATTATCCCATCTGACGCGGCGCTTGCGGCAGCGCTCCCGGAATTCGTCATCCTTTGTGTGTGCTGCCTTGGCGGTGCCGGAGAGTGAGAGTGCCGGCCGGGTTGGCCGTGACGGGTTGGAAGCTGCGGGAGAGGCCCGCGGTGCCCGTCGCGGAGACCCGCGATGTCGAGACATGCTGCTCGGGCGCGCGTCGGCGAGAGCCGGGCGAGCCTCTATGACGAAATCACCGGCAAGATCATCGCCGAGCTGGAAGCCGGGCGCGTGCCCTGGGTCCAGCCCTGGGGGACGGCGGCGGCGAAGGCGCCGCTCGCCATGCCCAAGAACGCTTCGACCGGGCGCCAGTACAGCGGCGTCAACGTCCTCATTCTTTGGGGCACGGTAATCGAGCACGGATTCACCGGCCAGAGCTGGCTGACCTTCCGCCAGGCGCTGTCGCTTGGCGGGCATGTCCGCAAGGGCGAGCGCGGCACGACCGTCGTCTATGCCGACCGCTTCATCCCCGATGATGAAAAGAAGCGCGCGGCCGAGACCGGCGAGAATGCGCAGGCCATTCCGTTCCTGAAGCGCTTCACGGTCTTCAACACGGATCAGTGCGACGACCTGCCCGACGAGATCGCAACCGTCGCGCCGCCGCCACTGCCCGGCATGATCGAGCCGCGGGTGGAAGCGCTGATCAAGGCAACCGGCATCGACTTCCGGATCGGCGGCAACCGCGCCTTCTATAAGCCCTCGGAAGACTATGTGCAGGTGCCACCGCCGGCGGCTTACTTCGAGCCAATCGATTGGCACCGCACGGCGCTGCACGAGCTTGGGCACGCCAGCGGTCATCACTCTCGCCTCAACCGGGATATGTCCGGCGCGCACGGCTCGAAGAAATACGCCTTCGAGGAACTGATCGCCGAACTTTGCGCTGCATTCTCCTGTGCGTTGCTCGGAATCGTGCCGACCGTACGGCACGCCGACTATATCGGCTCGTGGTTGGACGTGCTTCGCGAAGATAATAGAGCCGTCGTGCGCGCTGCCTCGCAAGCGAGCAAGGCTGCGGACTTCATCCTCGGCTTCGTGCCCCAAGACCAGGTCTCGAGCCAAACTACGGTTCACACTATCGAAGGGAGGGCGGCATGATCCTCCTGACACCGGAGCTGCGCGAGCGCCTGCTCGCGAATGGCCGCCGCCGCGGTCTCGACCATGTGCCAGTGGTAAAATTCTTCAACCCGCTCGGCATCGGCACCTGGCTCGCGACCGAACTCGATGAGGGTGGCGATACGATGTTCGGCCTCGCCGACCTCGGATGTCCAGAGCTTGGATTGTTCAGCCTTGCTGAGATGCAAGCACTGGAGCTTCCGCTCGGCATGGGCATCGAGCGCGACATCCTGTTCGAAGGCGAATTCCCGCTCTCCGTCTATACGCACGCCGCGCGCACGGTCGGTCGTATCGTCATCGACGAACGCTCGCTGCGCGCCGCGGCCGCTGCCCTGCAACGGGAGGCGCGGTGATGCGCTTCCGTCGCTGGCCGAGGCCCACACCCTACGAGGAAACGCCGCGCAAACGCGCGGCGTTTCTTCAAAGGCAGCATCGCGAATGCGAATCCCTGCCGCTGTTCGTTTCCGTCGTCCAGTCGCACCAGCACGACGTGGAGACCGAAATGTCCCGACGCGCCGAACGCTGGGACCAGGACGAGCGCAACAGCCGCGCTGCTCGAGCGGCGCGATGGCGTGACGTGCGCGGGCGCCTGTTCGCGCTTGATCCAACATTGCGGCTGACTATTCGCGCGCTTTGGCGGAATTGTCCCTGTCCCGCCGACCCGTCATATCTCGGCGATCTCCTGCACCAGATCACCGTCGGCCGGATCGATCCTGACCGGCCGCCGTGGATTTACTCGCGAAAGATCCACGCCAGGATCACGCCGAGCCCTACGACGTTCGAAGAGGCTTTCCGCAAGGTCGGCCAGCTCAAGATCGGCGGCACCTCCAAGACCAATGCCGCCGACGAGTTCACCTGGTGCGGCAACCTCGGGTCCGGCCTCCTGATCCTGATGTCGCGCGTGCGGCCCAACGAGCCGCTCGAGAGTTTCGTGACGTCGTCGGCGCATCGGCTGCGTGATTCCCATGTTGGCCGGTTCGGTCACTGGGTCGAAATCATCGTTCGCGGCGAATGCTCCGATGCGGAGTTCGCCTTGATCCGGCGGCTGGCGCAAGCCGCCGATACGCGCCGTGTGGTGGTGCGCCGCCATGATTCCCGCGTGCGGCGGTCGCCCAGCAAGAGAGAGTGAGAGGGCCGAGTGGGCTTCCCGACGGGTTGGAGGTCGAGAGAGAGGCTTTCGGCCGCCCGTCGTGGAGAACTGACATGGCAAAAGCCGTTCAGAAGATCAAACTCTCACGCTCGCGCGACATTCCCTTCAGCAAGCTCGTCTTGACGCAAACCAACGTCCGCCGCGTCAAGGCCGGCATCTCGATCGAAGATCTCGCCGAGGACATCGCGCGGCGGACTCTGCTGCAGAGTCTTAACGTCCGCGCCATCCTCGATGCCGACGGCAACGAAACCGGCATGTTCGAAGTCCCGGCCGGCGGACGCCGCTATCGCGCACTGGAATTGCTGATCAAGCAGAAGCGCTTGGCCAAGAATGAACCGATTCCGTGCGTCGTGAGTGAAGTCGGCGACAAGATATCGGCCGAGGAGGACTCGCTCGCGGAGAACGTACATCGCGTTGCGCTTCATCCGCTCGACCAGTTCCGCGCCTTTCAGACCTTGCGCGAGCAAGGCCAATCCGAGGAAGACATCGCGGCCAGGTTCTTCGTCTCCGTCAATGTCGTGCAGCAGCGGCTTCGGCTCGCATCGGCCTCGTCGAGCCTGCTCGACGTCTATGCCGACGATGGCATGACGCTCGAGCAGTTGATGGCGTTCACCGTCACCAGCGATCACGCCCGGCAGGAGCAGGTGTGGGACAACGTCAGCAAGTCGGGTTACGACGAGCCGTACCAGATCCGGCGCATGCTGACCGAAAGCACGGTCCGTGCCTCCGACAAGCGCGTGCAGTTCGTCGGCATAGCGGCTTATGAAGCCGCCGGCGGCGCCGTTCTGCGCGACCTGTTCGAGCACGACGACGGCGGCTGGCTGCAGGACGTTCCGCTGCTCGACCGCCTCGTCACCGAGAAGCTGAAGGCCGAAGCCGAGACGATCGCGGTCGAGGGCTGGAAGTGGATCGAGGTCGCCGTCAGCTTCCCGTACAATCACGATTACGGTCTGCGGCAGCTCGACGGCACGCCCGCCGACATCACGGCCGAAGAGCAGGCGACGATCGACGCTTTGCAGGCCGAACAGGCGAAGCTCGAGGCGGAATATCAGGATGCCGACGAACTGCCGGACGACGTCGACATCCGTCTCGGCCAGATCGAGGAGGCGCTCTCCGCGTTCGATGAGCGACCGCCCATCTATGATCCGGCCGAGATCGCCCGCGCCGGTGCCTTCGTCAGCATCGACAGCGACGGCACTCTCCTGGTCGAGCGCGGCTTCGTCCGGCCGGAGGATGAGGCGCCGGTCGATCAGACGGACGGGGAAGGTAAACAGGCATCGCCCGATGCCGACGGAACTGATCCCGGCATGCCATCCGTGCGCCGGACCGTCATCACGGTCGGCGGAGATCAGCCTGACGCGGAGGATGACGAGGACGACGGTATCAAGCCGTTGCCCGACCGTCTCGTCATGGAGCTGACGGCGCATCGCACGCTCGCGCTGCGGGATGCGGTTGCGAGCAATCCGCACGTCGCGATGACTGCGCTCCTGCACAAGCTCTGCGTCGATGCTTTCCACAACGGCTATGCGCCTGGGTGCATGGAGGCGGCAGTCCGGCAGGTCCATCTGCCGGTTCAGGCGCCGGGTTTGAAGGATAGCGCATCGGCGAAGGCCGTCGACGAGCGGCACGAGGCCTGGAAGGCCGACATGCCCAAGGATGACGATACGCTGTGGAACTGGCTCGCTACGCTGGACGAGGCCAGCCGCTCCATGCTGCTAGCGCATTGCGTCTCCTACGGCGTGAACGCCCTGTTCGAGAAGGTCGATCGGTATGGCGGCAATGGCATGTCGTCGCACGGCCTGCGCCGCCGGCTCGACCAGGCCGACCGTCTGGCCCGGGCCGTCAATCTCGACATGGTGGAAGCCGGTTGGCGGCCGACGGTCGACAGCTATTTCGGCCGCGTCACCAAGAGCCGCATCCTTGAAGCCGTGCGTGAGGCGAAGGGCGAATCGTCCGCGCAGCTCATCGACCATCTCAAGAAGGCCGAGATGGCCAAGGAGGCCGAGCGACTGCTTGATGGCACCGGCTGGTTGCCCGAGCCGCTGCGTCTCGCCGAGACCGCTTCGGCGCCCGACGGCTCCGACACCACCGGGGAGCCACTCCCCGAATTCCTCGCCGATGACGAGGACGAAGGCGGCGATACTGGCGACGACGAGCAGCCGCACGCCGTCGCGGCCGAATGACTCCACGAGCGGGGCGGCTCCGGCCGTCCCGCTTCCTTCCACCAAGCATCAAACCGTCAGCCCGGCCCTCGCGCCGGGCTTCATCGTTTTAGGAGCACAATCATGACCAACAACGACACGCCGGATTCCACCCCGGTCATCGATCCGACATCATGGCTCGTGCAGGATCGCGAATTCCAACAGCTTTGCGAATCCATTCGACCCGAGAACAAGGCCACCTTGTTCGATGCGCTCGCCCAGGCCGGCATCGCCACCGTGCTTGTCAAATTCGACGGTTACGGCGACAGCGGGCAGATCGAAGACATCAGCGTGCATGCCGGCCCCGACATCGCGATCAATCTCCCCGAAGGCTGCATCGAGATCGCACGCGTCCAATGGGGCAGTCGGGAAATTTCCCGTCAGACCCTATCGGTGAAGGACGCGATTGAGCATCTCGTATACGACCTTCTCGAACAAACGCATGGGGGGTGGGAGAACAACGAGGGCGCCTACGGCGATTTTCTCTTCAACGTCGCCGAACGCACGATCACGCTCGACTACAATGAGCGGATCGAGACCTCCGAATACACCCAGCATGTGTTCTGAGGAGGCAACGATGGCACATCCGTATCACCACTCGTTATCGTCCGTGCGCAAGTGGGGCGGGACGGTCGAAGACTATCTAGCGGTCCATGGCTGGTTCGACGCCAGCAAGGAGATCACCGCCGACTTCCGGCACCGCGCGCTCCGGCACCATGCCGAAGGCATCTTCATGTCCGAAACGATCTTCGGCCTGACCATCACCCTGTCGTCCGGCCGCGTGATCCCGACGCGCTGGGTCGGCGAACAGCACGTCATCGAAGATCTCGGCTTCATCCCGTCCTTCGCCGACTGGGTGAAGGCCATTCGGCCCGAACCTTGGATGGGACGGACCCGGCGAATCGAGCACGAGGTCGAAACACCGGCATCGGCCGAGCCGACGGAAGCCGCGTGATGTACGGCACCTATCTCCGGCTCGACATCACCGTGCATGACGGCTGGCGAGCCGTCGTACGAGCCGCTTCGCGCAAGCTCACACGACAGTCGCTGCGCGACCCGTACCGCCGCACAGCGCGCAAAGCGTTCTACCGCCAGATGCTCGCCTATCACCGCCAGGCGCAGGAGATCGTCGCGACCTGGCGGCTCTGACCACGTCCTCACCTCCACCCACCTCGGCCCGGCCCTCCGACAAGGAGCGCCGGGCGCTTTGCCTTTTCAGGAGTCCAGCATGACAGACCATGATCCACGCACCGAGGGTCACGAACCCGCACCGCTCACCCAGGACGAGTTCGACAACCTGGTCGACGACGCCACCCACGCGGTCAACAACCTCATCCCCGACCATCTACTCGACGAAATGTCGGACAGAAGACGCTCATCCCTGTTGATCGAGATAAACGACGCTCTGACGGCGATCCTCCGCGAATACTTCCCGAGCGACCGCTAGCCAACACCGTGGCGCGCCGCGGGAGCACGCGTCAACCGCCTGCCAGCGCAACTCCAGGAACCAACTCTCCATCCAGAGCTCGGCCACTGCGTCGGGCTTTAGCGCTTTAGGAGAACCCCAATGGCTGACTACTACACCCCCACCGTGATCCAGCAGTCGATTCCCAATGCGGACATGACGCCGCTGGAGCTTCTGCTTCTCTCTCACATCTTCGATGCCGAACGCGACGGCGACGATTGGTACTTCTTTTCAGAACAAGGGCCGTCCGACATGCTCTCTGTCGAGCGGGGCACACTCGAAGCCGCGCTTGCGGCATCAGAGAGCGCCGGCGACAGCACGGCCAATGCCTTTGTCAGGGAGCATCTGCCCGACCTGCGATCCGGGGAGCCGCCGCAGTCGCATCTCGATCTCGACCTCAGCACGACATCCTGGGAGTTCATCATGCAGGACATCGTGAAACGATCGTCGACGCTGGCTTATGTCACAGCCGTGTCCTCCTTCACCTGCTCGCGGATGCGGCCGGACGGCTTCGGCGGCGCTGCCGTCCTGATCTCCGCCGACGAGATCATGGGCAAGTCCACCAGCGATCTGCTCGAGGAGTTCATTGAGCACGTCGCGCCGTAAAGTCTTGCCGCCGCGCATGCACGGCGCCGGCCGGAATCGCCGTGCGGTCATGTGCGACCCCTGGCACCCGTTCCTCCGCTCCGTCGCGTTGCGGCGCGTCCTATCTGGGCGCGGCGCATCGGCCGTCAACGGGCAAGCCGTTCCCGAGTCGGCCTGACGGCCTCGCGTGACTGCCGATGCTTCGCCGCGCCCCCTTCATCCACCCGCGCGCAATGCGAGAAGAAGGAGCGAGGGACGATGTGCAGGGTTCTCAACAAGCATCATGCGGGCATTCCGGCAGGCGCCGTCTACATCGGCCGCGGCTCGAAGTGGGGCAATCCGTTCCGGATCGGCCGCGACGGCGACCGCGCGACCGTAATCGCAAAATACGAACGCTGGCTCGCGGACCAGCAGCACTTGCTACGCGCGTTCGACGAACTGCGCGGCCGCGATCTCGTCTGCTTCTGCGCGCCGCGCGCATGCCACGGTGATCTCTTGCTGCGGCTCGCCAACGCCACGCGCGACGAGCGTATCGCGTGGTGGCGCGCGGTGAAGGCGGCGGCATGAGAGGGAGAGGAAGGCCGGGAGGCGGGCGAGCCCGGCGTCCGAAGAGAGCGAGCCGCCGGGATCGCTTCATCCGCTCTCGGAGTCTCCCTTCATGTCCAGAACATCGACGACATTCGACTTCGGCAAGCCGGTCGCCTATGACGCGGCTGCGAAGCGTCTCTTCCATAGCCGCGCACGATCGCAGCTCCGCCGCCTCGCAACTGCGCTAGGCCTTGCGCCGGGATCCTACGACCTGCGGTCCAACCCCGCCGGCATAGCCGTCTCCGGCGAGATCACCCTGCACACCGAACGTCTCTATGTGCAGGCGTCCCAATCAGCGATGGGCAATGCGAACGGCATTCTCTTCCGCACCTGCAAGGGACGGAAGGATTATGTCGGCGGTCCGAACAACTTCGCCTCGCTCGACCTCCTCAACAGGCCGGAGGAACTGGCGCAGCGGATTCGGGAGCGGTGCCATGTTTGACATCGCTCACCGCGTGGTTTCCACGCTCCGATCGTGGGTACGTGATCGCCGCTATCGCGTCGGCTACCGCCTTGCACAATGGCGGCGGGCTTGGCGCTACGCTATCGACAGCCTCTCGCCCGACGATGCGCAACGCATGATGCTCGATTGCCGCGGTCCGGCAGGCTGGCATCCGCTCCTGGTCCTCACCGTCGAAGACACGCTCGAACAGGCGCGCGAGGAGCTTACCGAGCATCCCGAGTTGCCGCGGCTGCTCGCCGACGGCTGCGCCCGCGTTGCCGACAAGTGGGAATCCTACAACGACGAGCTGTGGGAAGCGCGGCGCTGGGCGATCAACCTCGCCAGGGAGTATGCCGCGGACGAAGGCATCACGCTGACCGCGCTCGACGACGAGCGCGAGCCCGCGAGCTGACGCTCCCGTTCATCCACTGTCATCACGGGCCCGGCCGCCGCGCCGGGCTTTTCGCATTTCACAACCTGTTCGAAAGGAGACCCATCATGGGTTGGCTCTACATGCAATCGCTCAAAGGCCATTCCGGCCCGCGCCAGTATCTCGACGCGCAGTTTACCTTCTCGCAGCCGGATATGACGTCGAGGGTGCTGCGATCCGCGCTTGTCGGCATGCGCGTCTATTACGCGGCCATCGAGCACATCCGCCACGAGACGGGCCAACGCACAGTGTTCGCGGCCGTCTGTCTCGTCCGCTACAACCCGCGCGACCGCGAGGGCTACATCTTCGGCTACAAGGACATGGACGAAACCGTGGGACCGAACGAGTCCGATTGTCCCCAGGCGATCCTCGACCTGCTGACGCCGACCGAGTATCCCTACGCGCTAGCGTGGCGTGCCCGCTGCCGGGAGAACGCAGCGGCCCGGCGCACGCTGTCGAGCAAGCCATCGCCGCGTCCCGGCCAGACCATCGTGTTCGACCAGCCGCTCTCGTTCTCGGATGGCCGCAGCCTTGATCGCTTCGAGGTCGTCGCCAATCCGCGCAGTCATCGCACCATGCTGTTCCGTGCCACCGACACCGGGGGACTCTACCGCATCACGAACGTCAAGAAGCGGGCTTATCGGCTGGTCGATCCGGACTGACGCGGACCGGATTCGACGATCCTGGCCGCGGCGTCTGGCGCGCTCGACCAGGGGCTCGGCTACACAGCCTTCATAAAATGCTGGCAGCGCCCTCTCACGCTGCCTTCTGGAACCGGATGCCGGGGCGCAAACCTGCGCGCTCCGCAAGCCGCACCAGCAGGCTCAGGCTGAACCGGTTGATCTTTCCGTTCTTGATCTCGGATACCCGGGCCTGAGTGATGCCGAGGCGCTTCGCCGCCTCGATCTGCGTCAGCCCGGACTTGCTCAGCCACTTGTTGATCCCGGACAGCAGCTTGGCGCGCATTTCAAGCTCCGCCGCTTCTTCCGCCGGGAACAGGTCGTGAAATACGGACTTTGCCATTGTCGTCACCTGATCTGTTTGAGCCGTGCCTTGGCGAGGTCGATGTCCCGCTTGGCTGTAGCCTGTGTTTTCTTCTGGAACGCGTGCAGCACATGAACAGCATCGCCGATGGTCGCCACGTAGATGATCCGATAGGCGCCTGACGCCTGACGTATCCGGATCTCGCGAACGCCAGGACCGACAGATGTCATCGGCTTCCAGTCGGATGGCTCTTCGCCGATCTGGACCTGGAACAGTTGATATCCGGCTTCGCGCCGGGCGTTCTTCGGAAATGCGTCGACATCGGATCGGCTGCTGCCGTGCCACTTCACTTCCTTCATCCTGAAAGTATGCCAAAACTGGCATATCGCGTCAACGCGCCTTCGCGTCGGAGCCGCGGGGGTGTGACCGGGTGAGAGGGAGAGGCGGGCCGGGACGGGTTTAAGCCGCCGCGGGTCGAGAGAGCGTCCGGGCGGTCGATCCGTCCCGGCTCTCCCGAGGCTCCCGTCATGTCGAACCCTTCCGTGTCCGCGGCCGCCATCGCGGCTGCGCCAATCCGTGCCGCCGCCGATCCCGCTGTTTCCATTGTCGAGGCGGCGCGGCTCCTCCTTCCTCATCTCGAATCCGGTGGCCGCATCGATGCGCCGATGCTGCGCGCCGCGATGGAAAGCGCGTTCGGTGCTTCCGATGCCGATGGCGCCTGGACCTGGAAGACCGCCTACGACGCCTGTGAGGTGGCCACGATCCTCTTTCTACGACGTTTCGGCCCCGCGATGCGGGCGAAGGCCGGGTCCGATGCGGCCATGCTGCCGATGCTTGGTAAAGTCGCACGCCTGCTTCCCACCCACACGCGCCGCTCCAAAGAGAGCGAGGCGCTTCAGCAATTCTCGACGCCGATTGCGTTGGGATATGCGGCCAGCCTCGCGGCCGCAATCACGCCCGCCGATGTTGTGCTGGAGCCGTCCGCCGGCACGGGCTTGCTCGCGATCCTCGCCGAGCTCGCCGGCGGATCGCTCGTTCTCAACGAACTTTCCGAGACGCGCGCCGGCATCCTCGATCGCCTGTTCTCCGGCATCACGGCGACACGGTTCGACGCCGCGAACATCGACGATCATCTCGACGCCGGCGTCGTACCGAGCGTCGTTCTGATGAACCCGCCATTCTCGGCGCTCGCGCATGTCGACCGGCGCATGGCGGACGCCACGCTGCGGCACGTCGCATCGGCGCTGGCGCGGCTGCCCGACGGCGGGCGCCTGGTTGCGATTACCGGCGCGAGCTTCGCCCCGGACAATCCCGCCTGGACCGAAGCCTTCGTGCATTTGCAGGAGCGCGGCCGCGTCGTGTTCTCGGCGGCGATCGACGGCGCCGTCTATGCCAAGCACGGCACGACGATCGACACGCGGTTGACGGTGATCGATCGACTGTCGGCCGACGTAGCAACGGCATTCCCCGAAAGTCCCGGCGTGGCGCCCGACGTCGCCACATTGCTCGGCTGGATCGTTGAACGCGTGCCGCCCCGCCTGCCGATCGCAGGCGTTGTTTCGGCGCCGGCGGTCACGCGGTCAGCCTCGCCGCGGACCGTCTGTGCCTATCTCGCGCAACGTGCGTCTTCGCCTGCCACAGTGACGACAGCTCCCGAGGCGATCGAGCTCGCCTACGAGCCAGTCGCATGGACGCCGGCAGAAAGCCGTAAAATCACCGAGGCGCTTTATGAGGAATACGCGCTTCAGTCGATCCGTATTCCCGGCGCACAGGCGCATCCGACCAAGCTCGTGCAGTCAGCCGCGATGGCGTCGGTCGCGCCTCCTGCGCCAAGCTATCGACCGCATCTGCCAGCGAACGTCGTCACCGAAGGACTGCTCTCGGACGCGCAGCTCGAATCCGTCATCTATGCCGGCGAGGCTCATTCCGACTTTCTCGCCGGATCATGGAGCGTGGGCGACACCTTCGATGTCGTCACGGCGGCGCGCAACGACGACGATGGCGCTATCCGATTTCGGCGCGGCTGGTTCCTCGGAGACGGCACCGGCGCCGGCAAGGGCCGGCAGGTCGCGGGCGTCCTACTCGACAACTGGCTGAAGGGCCGCCGCCGCGCGGTCTGGATCAGCAAATCGGACAAGCTGATCGAAGACGCCCAGCGTGACTGGTCGGCGCTCGGCATGGAGCGGCTTCTGATCACGCCGCTCGCGCGTTTCCGGCAGGGAACGCCGATCCGGCTCAGCGAGGGCATCCTGTTCACCACGTATGCGACGCTACGGTCGGACGCCCGCGACGATAAAGCGTCGCGGGTACGCCAGATCGTCGATTGGCTCGGCACTGATTTCGACGGCGTCGTCGTGTTCGACGAATCGCACGCCATGCAAAACGCCGCCGGCGGCAAGAGTGAGCGCGGCGACCAGGTGCCCTCGCAGCAGGGCCGCGCGGGCTTGCGACTGCAACACGCGCTCCCGAACGCGCGCGTGCTCTACGTGTCGGCGACCGGCGCGACCACGGTCCACAACCTTGCCTATGCCCAGCGTCTTGGTCTTTGGGGCGGAGAAGACTTCCCGTTCGCCAACCGCCCAGAGTTTGTCGAGGCGATCGAGGCGGGCGGCGTCGCCGCGATGGAGGTGCTGGCGCGCGACCTCAAGGCGCTCGGCCTCTACGCCGCACGCTCGCTCTCCTATGAAGGCGTCGAGTACGAACTGGTCGACCACAGGCTGACGGACGAGCAGGTTCGCATCTACGACGAATATGCGGGCGCGTTCTCGATCATTCACAACAACCTCGACGCCGCGATGCGGGCCGCGAACGTCACCGGCGCGACCGGAACCCTCAATGCGCAGGCGAAGGCCGCGGCGCGCTCGGCCTTCGAGAGCACCAAGCAGCGCTTCTTCAACCATCTCATCACCGCGATGAAGACGCCGACGCTGATCGCCTCTGTCGAGCGCGACCTGAAGGCGGGTCATGCGGCCGTGATCCAGATCGTCTCGACCGGCGAGGCACTGATGGAACGCCGGCTTGCGGAGATCCCAACCGAAGAATGGGGCGATGTGCAGGTCGATATTACCCCGCGCGAATATGTGCTCGACTATCTCGCGCACAGCTTCCCGACCCAGCTCTACGAGCCGTTCGAGGACAGCGAGGGCAACCTGTCGTCGCGGCCGGTCTATCGCCACGGCCAGCCCGTCCAGTGCCGGGAAGCGGTCGCACGACGTGATCGCCTGATCGAGAAGCTCGCGTCATTGCCGCCGGTCCACGGCTCTCTCGACCAGATCGTGCAGCGCTTCGGCGCCGACATGGTGGCCGAGGTCACCGGCCGGTCTCGCCGGATCATCCGCAAGACCGTATCAGACGGGATCGACCGACTTGTCGTCGAGAACCGGGCCGGCTCCGCCAATTTCGCCGAGACGCAGGCGTTCATGGATGACGTCAAGCGCATCCTGGTGTTCTCGGACGCCGGCGGTACCGGCCGCAGCTACCATGCCGAGCTGTCAGCGCGGAACCGGCGATTACGCATACATTATCTCTTGGAGGCTGGATGGAAGGCTGACGCCGCCATCCAAGGCCTTGGCCGCACCAACCGGACGAATCAGGCGCAACCGCCGCTGTTCCGGCCGATCGCCACCAACGTCAAGGCGGAGAAGCGCTTCCTCTCGACCATCGCGCGACGGCTCGACACGCTCGGCGCCATCACCAAAGGCCAGCGCCAGACCGGCGGCCAAGGTCTATTCCGCGCCGAGGACAATCTCGAGAGCCACTACGCGCGCGATGCGCTGCGCCAGCTCTATCTCCTCCTCGTCATGGGCAAGGTCGAGGGCTGCTCGCTGCGGACCTTTGAGGACGCGACGGGGCTGAAGCTGACTGACGCCAACGGCATCAAGGATGAGTTACCGCCGATCACGACCTTTCTGAACCGGCTGCTGGCGCTGACCATCGACCTGCAGAACGTCTTGTTCACGGCGTTCGAGCAGTTGCTGACCGCGCGGATCGAGGGCGCGATTGCGTCCGGCACCTATGATGTCGGCCTTGAAACGCTGACGGCCGAGAGCTTCACGGTCACGGATCGCCAGACCATCTACACCCATCCCGGCACCGCCGCCGAAACCCGCTTGCTGACGATCACCCAGCGCCACCGCAACCGGCCGGTCACGCTCGACGACGCTCTGGCTTATCGCTCCGATCCGCGCGCCATGCTGCTCGTCAACACGCAATCCGGCCGCGCCGCCGTGCAGGTGCCAGCGCGCAGCATCATGCTCGACGACGGTCAGGTCGAACGCCGCGTGCGCCTGATCCGGCCGATGGAGCATCCAGTCATTGCGCTGGATGCGATGCTGCGGACTCATTGGCGGGAAGCTGATCGCGCCACGTTCGCGAGCGCGTGGACGGCCGAGCTGGCCGACGTACCCGCGTTCACCGAGAACGAGATCCACATCGTTGCTGGCCTGCTGTTGCCGATCTGGAAACGACTGCCGAATGAATCGACGCGGGTCTATCGGCTCCAGACCGACCACGGCGAACGGATCATCGGCCGCAGGGTCTCGCCCGCCTGGGTCGCGAACACGACACAGACCGGCGTCTCTGCGCTCACGCCGGAGGCCGCGCTGACGGCATTGCTCGATGGCAGGACCATCCTCGACCTCCCCGAGGGCCTCCAGCTTCGCCGCGTGCGCGTCATGGGCGCGAACCGCATCGAGCTGACCGGTTTTACCGACGCCATGCGCGAAAGGCTCACGGCCTACGGCCTGTTCCACGAGATCATCTCATGGAAGCTGCGCATGTTCGTGCCGACCGATGCGGCCGGCATCGATGTTCTGAGCAAGGTGTTGGAGCGATATCCTGTCGCGCGCATCGCCGAGCGGACGGCCTGACCATGCCGGGACATGCGGGCGAACTGGCACGCCGTCTCGCGCGCGAGGCCGAAGCCGTGTGCCGACATTATCTCACCAACGGTCGCCGCGAAGGCCGTTATTGGATGATCGGTGACGTCAGGAACACGCCGGGGCGCTCGATGTTCGTGCGCCTCAGCGGTCCTGAGTTCGGCAAGGGCGCTGCCGGCAAATGGACCGACGCGGCGACCGGCGAGCATGGCGACCTGCTCGACGTGATCGGCGCGACCTGCGCACTCGATGACTTCCACGATGTCGAGGCAGAAGCACGCCGCTTCCTCAGCCTGCCGCGGCCGCAAGCCGATCCGGAGTCAAAGCCACGCCCTTCATCGGTTCCTGTGGGATCGCCGGAATCGGCACGACGCCTGTTCGCCATGTCGCAGCCGATTGCACGCACGCTCGTAGAAACGTACTTGCGCAACCGTGGCATCACGGCATTGCACGGAACCGGAAATCTCCGTTTCCATCCGCGCTGCTACTATCGGCCCGATCGCGATAGGCCGACCGAGACCTGGCCGGCGATGATCGCCGCCGTCACCGATCTCGGCGGCCGCATCACCGGCGCGCACCGGACCTGGCTCGATCCGCACGGTTTCGATCCGGTCAGGCTCGGAAAGGCGCCGATCGAAACACCGCGGCGCGCGATGGGCCATCTCCTCGGCAACGCGGTGCGCTTCGGCATCGCGCGCGACGTTGCGGCCGCGGGCGAAGGCATCGAGACCATGCTGTCGCTTCGCTGCGTCGTGCCCGACATGCCGATGATGGCGGCGCTCTCAGCCGCGCATCTCGCTGCCATTCTGTTTCCGGCAACGCTGCGCCGGCTCTATGTCGTCCGCGATAATGATCCGGCCGGCGACGGCGCGTTGGATCAACTCTTCGACCGTGCCCACGCGGCCCGGATCGACGCGGTTGCCTTGTTGCCGCAAGGCGATGACTTCAACGCCGATCTGCGCCGCTTCGGCATCGAGGCGCTACAGGCTGCCGTGCGGATTCAAATCGTCCCGGAGGATGTCGCCCGCTTCATGCGTCTGTGAGGTGTGGCCGGAACGGGTGAGCGTGGGGCCGGCGTGTTGCCGCCGGGTCGGCGTGTCAGGCGCTTCCTTCGGAGAGTGCCGCGGCCCACGGCCTTCTGAGAGGGCGACCTTGCGGCAAGCGGCCCGGCCCGGCAATGGCTGCGGCCGGCTATTTTCCGCCGGCGCTACGCGCCTTTGCATCGCGAAGCAAAATAGCCGTCCTCCACCATCCTCCGCTTCGCTCCGGCCGCTGCGCTTCGCGCCGCGGTGCAGGCCCGGTCCGCCCGCCGCCCTTGGTCGCCACGAAGGCCGCGATGGGCGCGGCCACTGATGAGATGGAAGCACCACATGACGACCGACCGTGACGACACCGGCTACGAGCCGCACGCCGCATCCGCCACCGACACCATTCTCACCGAGTTGCAACTGCACGGCTATCGCCCCTTCCAGGACGAACCCGATCCACGGCCGCTACCCGACGCGCGCAAGATGGTCGGCGCCATCGCCGACATCTTCGACGCCCTCGTCGCCACGCTCAGCGACACCCGCCTCGAGCCGGACCTCGAAGACCTGCTGTGGTCGACCGTCAACCTCTTCCATCGCGCCAACGGCCGCGTCGAGCGCGAACTCGATATCAACGAACAGGCGCAGCGCCGCTGCCAGCGCGAGCAGGATGGCTCCGAGATCCGGTCCGTTGAGCTGGAGCGCCTCACCGCCGAGGGCATGACGCTGGTCGAGAGGCGCAACGTGATGGAATTCTTCCGCGACCAGGCCGCAGAGCACTTCACGCGCCACACTGGATCGCACTGGCATCCGCGCAACGGATCGATGGTCAACCATCGCACCCTGACCGCGGCGATGATCGACAGCCGCGACTTCATCGCTGCCAAGCGCCGGAACGAGATCGAAGTGATGCTTCCGGCCGGTCCGAAGGTCGCCTTCACCGGCGGGCTCGACTTCAACGATCACCGGCTGATCTGGGATCAGCTCGATCAGGTCCGCGCCAAGCACCCCGACATGGTGCTCCTCCACGGCGGATCGCCGAAGGGCGCTGAGCGCATCGCCGCCCGCTGGGCCGATCACCGCAAGATTCCGCAGATCGCCTTCAAGCCCGATTGGACCAAGCACGCCAAGGCCGCGCCGTTCAAGCGCAACGACGCGATCCTCGAGGCGCTGCCGATCGGCATCCTAGTCGCGCCGGGCTCTGGCATCCAGGCAAACCTCGCCGACAAGGCGCGCCGGCTCGGCATCCCGGTTTGGAGGGTCGGGTAACAGCGGCGCGTAATAGACCGTACCAAAACCTCGCTAAGGCAGACTCGCACTTCTCCCGATCCTTCCGAGGATCGGGATTTTCCTGACGTAATCAGTTGCGAGGCACACATCTACGCCGCCGGCTCTATCCAGCTTACCTGGAACATTTGGCCATCTTCCTAGGTTACCGATCAGCGAGTTGAAGCCGAGGGTCCAAATAATGGAAAGGCACCAGAAACACCTCAGCACGAGAGCTTACGGTCGCCTCGCAATTGAGCTAAGCATCGACTTCATCATCATGTACCTTGTCATGTACACGATGATTGCGACGATTGGTCATTTCTTCCTCAATTTGAACAATGCCTACATGACGTTGATGATGGTTACGCCGATGTCTGTTGTCATGTTGGTGTCGATGCGCTCCATGTTCCCATCTTCGCGTCTAAACGTTGCCATCGTCATAGTCGGCGTGATCACGTTCTTAGCCAGCTTCTATGCGATGCGTACGCAAGCTGCCATAGACGATCGGCAATTTTTGCGTTCGATGATACCGCACCATTCGGGAGCAATCCTGATGTGCGAACAGGCTTCATTAAAAGATCCCGAGATTATCGCCCTTTGCCAAGAGATCGTTCGTTCTCAAAACGACGAGATTTCTCGTATGCAGGCCATGCTCAATCGCCTCTGAAATTGCTTAATTGTGTAGATCTCTGGTAAGTCTGTTGTTGCGCCGTGGAGGTGGTGGAAGGCGCAACCCCCTGCCATTACTGTCACGGGAGTATCCACCATGCTCGCAGTCGGCATCGTCCTCAACATCATCGGCCTCGGCTTCTTCTGCTGGGTGCTGTTCACGCTCGCGATCTACGCGCTGCCGTTTTTCCTCGGCATGACCGTCGGCCTCTATGCGCACGAGTCCGGTACCGGACCGCTCGGCGCGATCGGATTCGGCATTGTCACCGCGGCGTTCGTCCTGGTCATAGGGCAGGCCGTGTTCTCGCTCGTACGCACGCCAATTTTGCGGATTGCCGTCGCGCTGATGTTCGCAGTGCCGGCCGCGCTTGCCGGCTACTACGCGACATTCGGTCTCTCCGGCCTCACCATGACGTCTGACCTCTGGCGGCAGGTCTTCGCCGTGATCGGCGCGGTCGTGATCGGGGTCACGGCCTGGATGCGGCTTGCGGCGTCCCCGCCCGGCGGACCGGGCGGGCCCGGAAGGCCGGCACTGTCGTAGGCCCGGCAAGACCGCGGCCAGATGGGGCGCATGCCGCGCCGTCCCATTCGTTGCTGGTTCTGATCGGCGCAAGACCGAAGCCCGGATTTCAGGCTCGACCTCGCGGGAGATGCGCGGCCGATGGACCGCTTGCGGCGGCAGCGCGCCAAGCTCAAGCCAACCAAGTTTGCGATGGCAGGACGTCCTTTGCCGCTTGTCTCTTGGGGAGCGGGACGTCGCCTGGAACTCGACAAGACGTTTTCAATGCCGCCACTTGCGTGGTCTCGTGGCGGTGACGTTCGCCGGTTCTCCTTGCGTTATTCCTGCTCCGAGCAGCGCGTCCATTCGGGTCTCTATGATGGCGTGACCTGGCCGGACACCGGCTTCGCCTCGCTCGACTAGCCGCAATGCCGGCGTTCAACTTTCTTCCCCTGGGCTTCGCCCATTCCTCGCGAGACAAGAAAGTTGCCCGCCTGGCATCCTCCGCTGCGCTTCGGTCCTTCGGATGCGGCGTCGATCGTCTCCGGCCTGCCGGTCGCCATCGAGACCGCGATGGTCGCGGCTCGAAAACAGAGAGCAAGGAGAACTGTCATGGCGAACATCGGCACCTTCACGAAGACCGAGCAGGGCTTCGTCGGCGAAATCGTCACCCTCATGTTCCAGGCCAAGAACGTCCGCCTGGTCCCCGAGACGAACGGCACCAACGAGAACGCCCCGAGCCACCGCATCTATGTCGGCCGGGCCGAGATCGGCGCCGCCTGGTCCAAGCGCTCCAACGAAGGCCGCGACTACCTGTCGGTCAAGCTGGACGATCCGAGCTTCACCACGCCGATCTACGCGAACCTCTTCGACGAGCCGGGCACCGACAGCTTCACGCTCATCTGGTCCCGCGGCCGCAAGGCCAATGCCGACTGAGCCGGCTTCCGACACCCCGCCCGGTCCGCCGGGCGGGGTTCTTCCCGCAAGCCAGAAGGGACCGCGGACCCCGCAGATAGGCCGAGTCCCGCGGCGACGACCGCCGGGGGCTCGGCCGTCCTGCTCGCCGCCAACCCGCCGGGGAGCATGAGAGGGCGGGCGATCCTTGCCAGGAATCTGCGGCGACTTCGGCAGGCCAAGGAGGCGTTGCGGGAGCAAGTTGCCGACCGTGCAGGGGTCAAACCGCAACTATGTCGGGATGCTGGAGCGCGAGCGCCGCCATGATCGAGAAGCTCGCTGCCGTCCTCGACTCCGATCGGGCCGACATCTTCCGGCGCGATGCCAGGAAGTGATGCGCACACCTCACCGGCGGTGTCTCTTCGGGGTCGAAGGCGCTTGACCCAATTCCGTCCCCTCGACCGGAGCCAGGAGCTCGACAGGCTGCGCCTTCAGCGCGGTCGCCAGTTCGAATAATGTCACGACCGTCGGATTCCTGCGCCCGCGCTCAAGTCCGCTCAAATATTGCTGCGAGAATCCCGACAGGTCCGCGAACTGCTCCTGCGTCAGTCCCCGATCCTGCCTAATCCGCCGCACGTTCTCTCCAACCAGCCGGCGCATGTCCATGCCGGCAGGGTTGCGTTCCTACATACTATGAGTTTATCAACTATAGTATGTA
The DNA here is from genome assembly GCF_002119765.1 of Pseudorhodoplanes sinuspersici. NCBI lineage: Bacteria > Pseudomonadati > Pseudomonadota > Alphaproteobacteria > Hyphomicrobiales > Pseudorhodoplanes > Pseudorhodoplanes sinuspersici. Next base: position 506,642 of record NZ_CP021112.1, on the reverse strand, counting down.
ATCAACCACTCGGAGTCGCCAGCAGCCGGTTCGTTTGCGGCGTGGATGTCGCAAAATTGCTACTGCGGATCGGTATGGCAGGTGATCGAATGGCTGATGGTGCCAAAAAAACGTCGCCTGCACGATACCGACTCACCATCTACCCCGACTGATTGTTCCGAACACCGATGACCAGTCCGCCCGAGAAGCCGAAGGGAGCGAAGCGCTCCGTGACCATCCCGCCTTTCGAAGACCGGCCTCCGCAACTCGACCGCGTCAGCGCCTATGACGAGAAGCACCTGGCGAGCTATATCCGGCTGCTCGACGCGGAGGCCGAAGGCGCCGACTGGCGCGAAGCCGTCGCCATCATTTTCGGGCTTGATCCCGAGAAGGATCCTCAGCGCGCCAAGCTCGTGCATGATAGTCACCTGTCGCGCGCGCATTGGATGCGGGATAAGGGCTACCGTCATCTCCTCGAGCCACGCTTGCAGTAGCTTGGCGATGCGACAAGCCTGTCTGAACCGATCGCACCGCCGCGCGCAAGGTCGCGCTATCGCGTCATTCGATCTTAATATCTAGCTCCCGTTGCAATCCTCTCGATACTCAACGTATGCGATCCGCAACAAGGATCGGTCGAGGGAGGGTAGTCATGCCACCTGCGTCCGACTGGCGGTCTGCGAGCACCGCCGAAAAACTCATGGGACTCGATCGCCCGCAATTTGCCGTCGAATTTCTCCGGCGCCATCCCGGCTACAACGACGATTACCGCAACACACAGGATCAGATCGCGTCGGGTTCGCTCGCGCACGACGCCGGAATGGAAAGGCTGGCCCGTCGCTGGGGCTTGAGCTTTCCCGCATGCGCCCGACGTCGCTGCATGGGAATCGCCCGTCATCTGGAGACCGGAGCGTTTACCGTCTGCTGTTATCGTTGCTCCCGCGCCTGAGATATTCTCGGCAGCGCAGGCCATCAGTCTCGACGAGCTCTCGCCGATCCTGGCGAGCGTGAGCACAAACGATGGTCATCACGTCCTGGTCGGTGATCCGGATGGATATCATCAGCTCTGCTTCGTTGGTGGCGGCATGGCGCGAGGCAGCAGCTTCATTATCCCGCGCGATGACAACGCCAGCGCGCGCAAGCACGCAGTAGAACGCCTGCAACGCCGCCTCGCCGGGCAACGTGCAGGTGCGCTCATGCGTAGCCTTCAGCTCACGCGCGTCCAACGCACTCAAATGACGCTCCAGCTTCGTGCCCTCGACGGCGTGGCGGACGGCGTGTCCCGCCGCGAGATCGCCGCGATCCTCCTCGATCCGCGTGCGCGCGACATTCCCGCGATCGAATGGAAGAACGCGGCGCTCCGCAAGCGCATCAACCGCATCATCGTCCGCGCCAGGCTGATGGTGAACGGCGGCTATCTCACGCTGCTGCGTGGCGAAGCGGACCGGGCGAAGCGCTTCCGCCGCCACTGACCGGGGGGACACTTCAGGAGGCCTCCTGCGGCGGGTCTCCTCCACGACGCCGATCTTCCGTCACGCTTGCCTCCGTTCCGCTGCCTTGTGCGGCAGCGGCCGCAAACTGCACGGAGGCTCCCTTGCGACCATCTCCTTCGCTCGTTGCGCCGCGCTTCCTGCGCACTCACGACGCCGCAGCATTCCTCGGTCTTTCCGGCCGCACGCTCGAGAAGCATCGCTGCACCGGCACCGGCCCGGTCTTCCGCAAGCTCGGTGGACGCGTGGTTTACGCCATCGAAGACCTCGAGGCCTGGGCCGCTGAACGCGCCCGCAACTCCACCTCCGATCCCGGCCAGCCGCTCTCACGCTACACGGTTCAGTCGCGCCCGGCGCCATCGCGCGGCCGCTGACGGAGTATTCGCATGCGCCGCTCCGTCGAAGACCGACAGCTTGAACTCTTCCGCGCCAGGCCCGGCAACATGCCGCCGCGCGACGCGCAAGACTTGATGTCGTGGCCATTCTTTTCACTCGCGAAGACGCCGCGCGTCCGGCCCATCGACTTCCAGATGGGCGACGTGGCGATCTTGGTCGAGGCCACGCACGAGCACGGCATGGCGACCATCTGGGATGCCGACGTGCTGATCTGGGCAGCATCTCAGATCGTCGATGCGCGCGACCGCCGACTGCGCACATCGCGCCTGATGGCCGCCACGCCCTATGAGATTCTGGCCTTCATCGGTCGCGGAGACTCCGCGCAGAACTACGAGCGCCTCAAGGCCGGCCTTGATCGCCTCCAGTCGACCACGGTCGCGACGTCGATCCGTCAGCCGACGGAGCGCCGGCGGCACCGATTTAGCTGGATCAATGAATGGAAAGAGCGCGCCGACGGCGTGGGCCGGCCGCGCGGAATCGAACTGATTCTGCCGGACTGGTTCTACGCCGGCGTCGTCGAAGACGCGCTCATCCTTACCATCGACCGTGAATACTTTGCTCTCACCGGCGGCCTGGAACGCTGGCTCTACCGTCTGGTCCGCAAACATGGCGGACGCCAGCAGCATGGCTGGATCTTCGACTTCCGGCACCTTCATCTGAAGTCCGGCAGTCTTTCGCCCTACAAGCGGTTTGCATTCGAGCTGCGCGACATCGTTCGGCGCCAATCGCTGCCAGGCTACCAACTCGCCTGCATTGCCGGCGCCGGAAACAAGCCGTGCCTGAGCTTTCAACCCGTCGCCCTTCAACCCTTGTCGGCACGGCGCTTACGCGTGCCGCAGCCGCGACATGATGGGGACAAGCTGTGAATCGTCCCGTCCTATCAGGAACCCGAGCACCCGTCCTATCGGGAACCGCAGACCCGTCCTATCAGGAACCCAAACGATCGTTAAGCATCGATGCGCTAACGCAAAATCGCGCCCCTAACTTCACTAACAGAGAATCCTTCGGATTCTTGCTAACGGCGCGCAACAATATCGCTCTGATGCGCGACGCCAACATCGCGGTGACGCCATGACACGGCGACCGCGCAGCACCAAACTCAAGTTCTGGCCGGTCGACGTCAAACGCCGGACCAAACCGCGAAAGGCGCCGCGCCAATCTCGACGCAAGCGCAACGCCTTCTCGGCCCGACTGACTATCGACGTCACGCCTGACCTGCGCGCCCGCATCAAGATCACGGCTTTCGAGCGCGGTGTCACCGTCGCCTACATGCTCCGGCTGCTCCTCCTCAAGGCCTTTCCTCGCACGAAGGGAGGAAGGCGATGAAGGGCGTCACCATCACGGATGTCTCGCGTGCGCAGGATGCAGATGCGGCGCTCACCTTCGTCGAGCTGACCTGGCACAAGCAACGCATCGAGAACCGCATCCGCTTCGGCCGGCCCGCGGCACAGCAGATCCTCGATCGCCATCGTCGTGTCGTCAGCTTCATTCCCGGCAGCATCTTCTGCTTCGTGCGCTGGGCCGCCAACGAGTACGGCACCATCCTGTCTCGCGCCGACATCGTGCGCGCCGTCGCTCCGGGTGAACGCTATCAGACCCTGCCGTTCGTCCGTCCCGGCGGCGACATCCTCCTGCGCATGGACGGCTGGTCCAAGGTCGAGCGTGTCCTCCACGCAATCGACGCCGTGGAAGCGCTCGGCATCGATCCAGCCGACGTTGCGCCAGACTACTGGCAGCACGTCCACAATCGCCTCTCCGTCAACGAGACCCCACGCAATTACACACGCACGCGTCATCAGGCCTGGCTCAAGCGGCGGGAGGTCGGCGCGTGACCCGCATCGCCACCATGCTCGTGACCGCGGTTTCCAGCATCACGCTCGGTACGTCGGCGTTCGTCGATCCGCCCAAGACGCTGATCTGGAACGCCAGCGCCAGCGCGCCGATCGGGCTCTATGCCGTGCAGCCCACCAATGATCTCGATGTCACCGATCTTGTCGCCATCGTGGCGCCGCCGCTCATCGCCGAGTTCATGGCCGATCGCGGCTATCTGCCGATGGGCGTGCCGATGATGAAGCGCGTCCTAGCGCTGCCCGGACAAACCATCTGCCGCCACGGCCTCGACATCATCGCCTATGGCTCGACGATCGGACATGCCCGCGAGCACGACAATGCCGGTCGCAAGATGCCGGTCTGGCAGGGCTGCCGCCGCGTCGCCGACAACGAACTCTTCCTCATGAACTTCGATGTCCCCGACAGCGTGGACGGCCGCTACTTCGGTCCGTTTCCGCGTGGTTTCGTCATCGGCCGCGCGCTGCCCGTCTGGACCGACGAGGCCGGCGACGGCCGCTTCGTTTGGCGCGCTGTCACACGGTGACCGACTCACGATCGAACTCACCACCACCAGCAGAAAGGACCACGACATGGCACAGATCGGCAGCTTCATCCGCACACGGAACGGCTTTTCAGGACGCCTGCGCACGCTCTCGCTCGACATTGAGTTGACCATCGTTCCGGCCGATCATTCGGACGCCGAGAACGCCCCGAACTACCGCATTCATGCCGGCGACGAGGAAGGACCAGAGGTCGGCGCGGGCTGGACCCGTACTGGCGAAAAGGCTGGTGAATACGTCGCCCTTCAGATCGACGATCCCGGTTTCGCACAGCCGATCCGCGCCAATCTGTTCCAGTCGGGCAGCGACCGCTCTACCTTCCATCTGCTGTGGACGCGCCCGTCGAAACGCGAAGCCCGGACCTGATCCTTGCGGCGCTCGCGCAAGCGGAATGGCGGACTTCAGCGCATCCTGCGCCAAGTTCCCGTCATTCCTCTGTTCGCGAAAGACTCGACTCATTCCTCCGCCCCGCTCGCGGTCCACGCGGCCGTCGCGCGCAGCGGCGGTCAAGGGCGGCCGCAGGCCGGCGCTTGCGCCTTGCCCTTGACGGCCGCGAGCACGACGGCATCGGCCCGTCGCTCAGCGGGCGGAGGAATGGCTTTTACGGAGCATATGCTATGGACCTCGTGACGCTCGTGACCGCCTGCGCACTCACCGTCGACCCCAAGCTCATGCACGCGCTCGTCTGGCATCAATCCGGCGGCGAACCCTGGGCGGTGTCCATCCTCGGCGAGCCCAATGCGCGCGTCTATCCGAACATGAATGACGCAATCCGAGAAGTGCGGTCGATCGCCAGTCGAAGCGCCGTTCGCGTCGGCCTCGCAGGCGTTTCCGGGCCACCGTCAAGAGTCTCGGCATCCGTCCTGCTGCCGTGCCGCAACGTCGCGATGGCGGCCGAGCAGATCGCCAGATACGCTGGTCGCTGCAGGACGCATCCGCGCCTCAAGGCCGATCCGATGCTGTGCGCGGTCGCGGTCTATCGCGGGTCCTGGGGACAGCCAGACGTGAAGTTCGCCAACGACGTCGTGGCGACAGCTGCGAAGGGCAACGCACCGAACTTCGACATGCCGCCGGGCACCAGCACCGCGATATTCGACATCGCGGATGACCTTTCCTCCGAGAGCACAGCGCCCATCCTCGACATCACGACGACGTTCGCCGAGCAGACCCGTGGCTGGTCGAGTGCGCTCTTCCCGACGAAATCGAACGCATCGTCGGAGCAATCGGACCGCGCCGCGGCACCCACTCCGCCGGCAGCGGAGTCACCATTGTCCGCCCCGCCCGCGTCGTTCCCATTCAAGGGCAATCCACCGGATCGTGAACTGTTCGTGCGTCGCATCAACGCCGAGCGCCCACAATGAAACATGTCGCAGGCATTCGTGAGGCTGCGAAGACCGGCGCACGAAGGAGTGCGGGCCGGGAGGGGAGCGGCAACACGACCGACGGAGGGCGGGATAAAAAGCCGCGAGGTGCGGCCCGGTTGGGGTGTGTGCTTTCAACGGGTTACGACGCATTTCCGCGATGTGCGCGCCGCCGGCACAGCCTGCGGACCCGCAAATTCGTCAATGCCGTCAACGCCAATCGCACATCGCGAGCTATCAGATCGTGAACACCGAGGACGATTTCCGCATCCGTCCCGGCAAAATCCGCTCGCGCCAGAACCAGCGCGCCAAGCCCTTCATCGCCCAGGCGCTGGCGGCTGCTCAGCGCGCCGGCGGGCGCGTCTCGCGCACCGGCAAGATCACGTCGGGTCGCGGCTCGCGCTTCGGCCGCGGCCGCGTCGCCAGCATCCAGGCCAACCGGCTCATCACCCATCGGTCCCGCGGCGCCGTCATCAAGACGCGCGTCGTCAGGCACGGCACCCGCAACGCGACGCTCGGCGCCCATCTCCGCTATCTCCGCCGCGAAGGCGTCACCCGCAACGGCGAGCGCGCACGCATGTTCGGACCCGACACCGACGAGGCCGACGTCAAAGCGTTGACCGAGCGCTGCGAGGACGACCGCCACCACTTCCGGTTCATCGTGTCGCCGGACGATGCGCTCGAGATGGCCGACCTCAAATCCTTCACGCGCGACCTGATGCGGCAGGCCGAGAAGGACCTGGGCACGAATCTTGACTGGATCGGGGTCGATCACTGGAACACCGAGCATCCGCACATCCACGTCATCCTGCGCGGCCGCACGGACGACGGACAGGACCTGGTCATCGCCCGCGACTACATCAAGGAAGGGATGCGCAACCGCGCGCAGGATCTCATCACCCAGGAGCTCGGACCCCGCACCGAACTCGATATCCGCCGTTCCATCGAGCGTCAGATCGAAGCCGAACGCTGGACCCAGCTCGACCGCCAGCTCACCCGCAATGCCAACCGGCACGGCATCATCGATCTCGCGCCGCATCCCGACCAGAAGCCCGATGAATACCTGGCGCAGAAGGTCGGCCGGCTGCGGAAGCTGGAATCCCTCGGCCTCGCGCACCAGGTCGGACTGGGCCAATGGGTGATGGTCGAGGGAGCCGAGCGCACCTTGCGGGAGCTTGGCGAGCGCGGCGACATCATTAAGCGCATGCACCGGGCATTGACCGAGCGGGGCATCGAGCGCAGCGCGTCCGCCTATGTGCTTGCCGGCGAGAGCCTCAGCGATCCCATCATCGGACGTCTGATCGACCGCGGCCTCGACGACGAGCTGAAAAGCACGGCCTATGCGGTGATTGACGGCACGGACGGGCGCACCCACCACATCAGGTTCCCCACGCTCGATGCCGCAGGCGACGGCCGCGCCGGATCGATCGTCGAGCTGCGCCGGTACGAGGATGCGCAAGGGCGCAGCCGCGTCGCGCTCGCGGTACGCTCGGATCTCGATCTCGACGCGCAGGTGAAGGCCTCGGGCGCGACCTGGATCGACCGTCAACTCGTGGCGCGCGACCCCGCGCCGCTCAGCAGCAGCGGCTTCGGCCAGGAGGTCAAGGCCGCGATGGAGAGCCGCGCCGATCATCTCGTGACGCAGGGCCTCGCGCGCCGGCAGGGTCAGCAGGTCATCTATTCCCGCAACCTGCTCGAGACGCTGCGGCGGCAGGAGCTCGACTCCGTCGCCACGAAGCTTGCGGCCGACACGGGGATGCCGTTCCGCAAGTCCGCGAGCGGGGAGTTTGTCGGCGGCGTCTATCGGGAGCGCCTGATGCTCGCCTCGGGCCGCTTCGCCATGCTCGACGACGGGCTGGGCTTCACGCTCGTCCCGTGGACGCCGTCGATCGAAAAGCATCTCGGCCGGCACATCTCGGGCGTCGCGCGCGGCGATGGCGGCATCGACTGGAGTTTCGGCCGGCAGCGTGGATTGGGGCTTTGACGGGCGGCGCGATCAGTACGGGCAATCGACGCCTGGCCGCAAGACGCCCTCGACGACAACAAGGCCCTGGCCGACCTCATCGCCCTTCGCGGTGAGGCGGATCACGGTCAGCGTCTCGGCCATCGAGAGTTCGATCAGACCGGCCCGTTCGAGCATTGCCAGGCATTCCCGGACCTGTGCCCGCGGGCAGGCGAGACCCAGGTTGGCGAAGTGGCAGTCGACGATCTCCTCATTGCTCATGTAGGAAGCTTCGCGACCGAGAAGCCGCAAGAGGGCGAGCGCGCGGTGCTCCGACTTCTGTCGCTCAAGCGGATCGGCACGGTTCGATTCGCGGTCGGACATTCGGCTCACCCTGCTGTCGGCGCCGGAGGCGAATCGCGCCGCCAGTATTTTTTCGCATGCCTACGCTCCGTTGCGATACCGCCTTGATCGCTGTTGAAGCGCGTCACGCGCTGCGCTTTCTTCGCGGTCGCCGCCGCCGACACCGGAGAGAGCCGTGAGCGCCACCAAGATTCTCTGGGGCCAGATCCTCACCGTCTTCGCGATCGTGCTCGCCACGACCTGGGGTGCGACCCAGTGGACCGCATGGCGGCTCGGCTTCCAGCCGCAGCTCGGCGCATCGTGGTTCGACCTCGCGGGCGTTCCCATCTATCCGCCGCCGGCAATCTTTTGGTGGTGGTATTTCTTCGACGCTTACGCACCGCGCGTCTTCCTCGAGGGCGCTACCATCGCCGCGTCGGGCGGCTTCGCCTCGATCGCCGTCGCCATCGGCATGTCGGTCTGGCGCGCGCGCGAAGCCAAGAACGCGGAGACCTATGGTTCGGCACGATGGGCGAATGCCGACGAGGTGAGGGCCGCAGGCCTGCTTGGCCCCGATGGCGTGATGCTCGGCCGGTTCTACGGCAACTATCTGCGCCACGACGGACCGGAGCATGTGCTGTGCTTTGCCCCGACACGCAGCGGCAAGGGCGTGGGCTTGGTCGTGCCGTCGCTCCTGACTTGGCCGGGCTCGGCGATCGTGCACGATATCAAGGGTGAAAACTGGCAGCTCACGGCCGGGCTGCGCTCCCGCTTCGGCCGCGTGCTCCTGTTCGATCCGACCAATGCCAACAGCGCCGCTTATAATCCATTGCTCGAAGTGCGGCGTGGCGAGTGGGAGGTCCGCGACGTGCAGAACGTCGCCGACGTCCTGGTCGATCCGGAAGGGTCGCTGGAGCGGCGGAATCACTGGGAGAAGACCAGCCACTCGCTCCTGGTCGGCGCCATCCTTCACGTCCTCTATGCAGAGCAAGACAAGACGCTCGCCGGCGTCGCCTCCTTCCTGTCCGACCCGCGGCGCCCCATCGAGACCACGCTGGTCGCGATGATGACGACGCCGCATCTCGGCAAAGAGGGTCCGCATCCTGTCGTCGCCTCGGCCGCGCGGGAGCTGCTGAACAAATCCGACAACGAGCGCTCCGGTGTTCTCTCCACCGCCATGTCGTTCCTCGGCCTCTACCGCGATCCCGTGGTGGCTCAGGTCACGCGACGCTGCGACTGGCGCATCGCGGACATCGCAGGCGGCGAGAAGCCATCCACCCTCTACTTGGTCGTGCCGCCCTCCGACATCAGCCGCACCAAGCCGCTGATCCGCCTGATCCTCAATCAGATCGGACGCCGGCTGACCGAGGATCTGAAGGCGACCGACCGGCGACAACGCGTGCTGCTGATGCTCGACGAATTCCCCGCGCTCGGGCGCCTCGATTTCTTCGAGTCGGCGCTCGCCTTCATGGCCGGATACAAGCTCAAGTCCTTCCTGATCGCCCAGTCCTTAAATCAGATCGAGAAGGCCTACGGTGCGAACAACTCCATCCTCGACAACTGCCATGTGCGTGTAGCCTTCAGCAGCAATGACGAGCGCACCGCCAAGCGCGTCTCCGATGCGCTCGGCACCGCGACCGAGATGCGGGCCATGAAGAACTACGCCGGCCACAGGCTGAGCCCTTGGCTCGGTCACCTGATGGTGTCGCGGCAGGAGACCGCGCGCCCACTCATGACGCCCGGCGAGGTCATGCAGCTCCCGCCCGACGACGAGATAGTCATGGTGGCGGGCGTCCCGCCGATCCGCGCCAAGAAGGCCCGCTACTTCGAGGATGCTCGGCTCGCCGAGCGCATCCTGCCGCCACCGAAGCCGGACGAGACGAAGTCGCCGCCCAAGCCCGACGACTGGTCGGGCCTCGCCCCAATCCGGCCGATCGCCCTCGCGAAAGCGGACCGCTCCGGCGTGGACGAGGCCGATGCATCCGCAGCCGACACGCCAACGGATGGAAAGGGCCAGGGCGATCCCGCCAACGCCGGGCTGCGGCGCGAGCCGGGCCTCGAGCGGCACAAGGACATCGCACCGGAACCGATCAAGCCGCCGGTCAACGAGTTCGAATCCGATCGCGACGAGAATGACGACGACGCGGCGCGCGTGCGCGTGGTCACCCGCAACATGCGGCAGGTCGCGCGTCAGGCTTCGATGGATCCCAATGATGGCGTCAAGCTCTGACATCGAAAAAAAGGCCCGCCTCTCAGTCTATCTCGACCGGGACCTTATGCGTTCGCTTGCAGACTACGCTGCCCGGCGCAACCAATCCCGCTCGCTCGTCGCAGAGGCGGCGGTCGCGTCGTTTCTCTCGCCTGATGCTGATGAGCGCCGAGAGGCCGCCATCGCTAAGCGGCTCGACAGTATTGACCGCCGGATGCAGCGTTTGGAGCGCGACGTCGGCATCGCCATCGAGATGACGGCTGTCTTCATCCGTTTCTGGCTTAGCTCGACGCCGCAGCTTCCCGATGCCGTCCAGGCCGCTGCCCGTGCAAAGTCGGGAGAGCGATATGACAATTTCCTGGATGCGCTTGGCCGCCGACTTGCAAAAGGCCCGAAGCTTCGACAGGAAATCGGTGAAGAGGGTCCATCACTAGCTACCTCGTCGGATGGCCGGTGAGCCGAAAATCTATTCCATAGCCAAACCCGGTAGGCGAACGTCGCGCCAGACAGGTCGGTCGGCGCCGCTAAATAAAATGCGGGATGCGACGGCGACGCTTAACTTACCAGATCATTTGCGCATTCTTGATCGTGAACGATCGAGCCACCGCCGTCATTCGAATCGGGAACAGAGTAGAGACAAAAGGCTTGCTCGCCGAACTTTAGCCCTGCATGCCAAAACTCAAAACGCCAAATACCGGGTACGACCTCCCAATCATGCTCGAGCTGATACTCTCGATACAAGGGGATGCCGACCGGCACCGATTTCGAGTGCGTGTTACGCCAGTGTCGTTGTCCTGTGACCGGATCACGCAATCCGGACGGCGGAAAGCGTAAAACAAAAGTTATGTCGACGGCGGTTCCAGGCAATCCCTCAACAAGATATCGCAGTCCGAATCGTGCTCCACGCCGTGCGGCGACATTCGTTGTCCGTTCCAGTAGTTCGACTTTTCTAACGAAATTCACAAGCCCAGTTGTGCCGGCCGTCGGCACATTATTTGCCGTCTCAGCTTTGTAGGTCCCAGCCTCCAATACATAAAGTATGCGAACCGAATCCGCCTGTGCGTCCGCCGTAGACAAGAATCTCACAATGAACAGCGCCGCGTAAGCAACGGACCATCGGGCCTGGCGCGAAAATGATGCTCGTCGTTTCCGTCTGGTGTCTTTGCAATCCGCACGCATGTGATCGCCTCGACTAGGCTGGAAAAATTATTCACGCAAATAGTGCCTCTGTCTAGCATCCAGCGACCGCATTCCCTTCTCGACTTCAAGGCGCCGGCGAAATCGCTTGATCAAGCGCAGGCCCGCGATCAGCTCGGCATCACAATTGCGATCGTTTCATCACTCCGCAAAAAAATACTTTGAGCGAATTGAAACGCTCAGCCGCCGCGCGTCGAAGTTACGTTCGAGTGGTGCCTGCTTTCGCTTTGGGCGCCAACCTGTTCTGCGTTCTCGCACGAGCAATCTCAACATCGAACGCGATCGCATGCACCCGGACGAGAATGAGCTCAGGCGACTCTTAATCGACGGTCTCCAAGGGAATTCCGATGCATATCGACTCTATTTAGCGAAGCTCACGTCTCTGCTGAGGCCCTACGTCAATCGTCACCTCCTTCGCGTTAGAGGTTCGAGCGACGACTTCGAGGATATCGTTCAGGAGGCACTCATTTCCATTCACGCAAAGCGCCATACCTACGAACCAGATTTGCCGGTAACCGCTTGGGCCTATGCAATCACGCGTTACAAGCTGATAGATTACTTACGCGCATCCAATCGGAGGATTCCAACAGAACCACTTCAGGAAACTGATGGATTGATCGACAACGGAGAGCAAATTGAAGCTGTGCTCGATGTGCGAAAAGGCATTGCTGCGTTGCCTCCATCCCTACGGAAACCGCTGCAATCGGTGAAACTCGACGGCTTCAACGCCCAGGATGTCGCTGAGCAATCCGGATCGTCGCCGGTTACTGTTCGCGTCAACATTCACCGAGCGCTCAAGGCATTGTCTGGGTGGCTTGGTCATGCGAAGGACAAGACTGATGCAAACAAATGACCTGATCGATACGCTCTCTGCGGATGTGCGGCCTGGCTGGTTTACCAGCGCCGCTGTTATCATCAGTTCAGCCGCCGTGCTGTCCTATGCGGTCGTCATCACTATCGCGCTCGTATGGCTTGGGATTCGCACAGATCTCCTCCAAACGGTCCTAGCGGGCGACTTTGCATTTTTTCTCAGGCTCACGTTTATCATCAGCATTATGATATTGGCACTTATTTGCCTAAGGGATCTTGCAGTACCCGGGCGCCGCATGCGGCTACCGCCAATCGTGACTTTACTTCCTCTCCTCCTGATGGGTGTTCTTGGGCTGCTGGACCTCGCGATCGCACCGTTCGAGGAGTGGTCGCTCCAGGTCGTGCGCGAGCCTTGGATAAGCTGCCTCTCGCAGATAGCAGTGCTTGCGTTGCCCGCCTTCGTCATCACCACGCTCGCACTACGAATGCTAGCCCCAACCGATTTACGATGGGCTGGATTGTATGTGGGGTTGTTTTCTGGTGGGATCGGTGCTCTAGCCTATGTCCTTTGCTCCGACGGCCATACCATAATCTTCAGCGCGACCGCCTACACTAGCGCAATCTCAGCCTTTGCCGCACTTGGACTGCTCCTTGGTCCCCATCTCCTGCGGTGGAGCTGACAAACGATCTTCCGGCGCGGTCAACAAGGCGCGCGCCGTCCCCCGGCAGAACGACGTATCCCCATTGCATCAAAATGCGTCATCCAGCGTGGGACGGTCTGAGAAAGCGAGCAGGAGCCGCTGCTGCGGTTCCTACTCGATAGTATAGTGCACATCCAAAGCGATCACAGGCTATGGGACTGCCTCCTAATCGCAGTACCTCGATCCAGGCCGGACTCGACCCTCGAATGCGGGGTACTCTCGCACAAGGCTCGCGCGGATTCGCGGGTCGGGATCGTTCCAGATATCCGCATACTTGTAGGCAAGGCCTGTACTCAGGCATAGCGTGACACGAGAAGGTCCAGGGGCGGCGGCTGCAGCTACTGCTCTCGCGCCTCTGGCATCGCTCCCTGCCTGGCGATGCGCGTCCGCAGGTCCTAGTGACGCAATGAAATACGCCGCCGTCGTCACTGCATGCTCCACCGTAATGCTCTCATGAGTCGTCTCCCTTCACAATCGGGGCGCTAGGGCGATTGCGCCACGCCTTGCCCAATTGCAAATTCGCGAAGGGGAGAGCAAACGTTGCTTGAAGTGACGACAGCGTGTGAGAGAATATTATCTTGTCACGATGCAACGATGTTAGCGCTGGTGTCGAACCTTCGTACGGTGGCTCAGCGATCGACTCGGTAAAGCGCGCCGCCTCGTTAACGTCCGCGTGTTACCGGACTATCCAGCATGTCGGTAATCCAAAATTAACGGCCCTGCCATCACTATCGCTTGGACGTTCCCGCGATCCGCGCTGTTATTGATACTGCCCGGCGCCGCCTTAGGACGTTGCTTTTCATGCTCATCGCAACAAGAGAAGGGAAGGCATCACGGTTGACGCCGCTTCTCGTCGCCCTCTACTTGCTCGGAATTCTTCTTCCTTGCTTGATAACGGCGGCCCACGGCTCCGGCCATTGCGCACCCATTCCGTCAGAAGCCAAAACCGCCTCCGAGCGCGCAGTGTGGAATCTTGACAGCGCGGATGTCGGAGATGCTGTGGATGACGAGAATCCAGTGCGCAGCTGTTGCAGCCTTATGTGTGCGCATATCATCCCCGTTGTGCCTCCAGATACCACCGTCGAGATCAGACCATCAAGCAAAGCGGTTGCACATATTGAGCCCAATGCTGTCGGTACCACACCGAAGCGCCTAATCCGGCCTCCTATCGCCTCCGTGTCTCTCTGAACGAATGGCGCGTCGTCGCCGCGCTGAAGACACATGTGAGGATCTCATGTTCATGAAAGCAATCCCGCCCTCCCGCCATTGTCAGGAGGAAGCTACGGCGCGCGGCCATTCAGAGCCGTCGACGTCTACCCACCACCGTGCTGAGGCTCAACCAGAGGCGCCGCGACTTTCCGATGTGCTAGAGCACACCAACAACAATTTCAACGCCGTTCGACTTCTCGCTGCACTTAGCGTCGTGGTGTCCCATTCCTTTCTACTCGTGATAGGGCTGACCGCCGCCGAGCCCCTCTCAAGCACGCCCTATACGCTCGGGCAGCACGCGGTGAACGTCTTCTTTGTCCTCTCTGGCCTAATGCTGAGCCGCAGCTTCGCGATACAGCCCAACTGGCAGACTTTCGGTATTGCGCGCGCTCTTCGGATCTTTCCCGGCCTGTTCGTCTGTGCCACTCTCGTTGCTTGGATGCTGGGTCCGTTCGGAACGCGGCTGTCCATCGCCGAATATTTCCACGACGGCCATACCCTGACCTATCCGTTCGCCACGTTAATCATTTTTGACCGGGCGCAACTGCACGATATGTTTCTCTCGGGCACGCATCCTGGCGAAATCAACGAACCGCTTTGGACGCTCAAGTATGAAGTGTTTGCGTATATCGTCTTCGCTGTCGGTATGAGCTTAGGGCTTATCACAAAGCGGAGTGTTATAGTCCTTGGATGCTTGATGCTCGCGACAGCTCTGACACTCGCGAACTCCGAGCCAAGCGCCTTATCCGCCCCTCCGATCGGCAGCTTCGTGCGCTTCGGCTTCTGCTTTGCGCTCGGCATAGTCGCCTATCGGTATCGAGCAAAAATCAAACTGAGCTGGACAATAGCGGGAGGGTTTCTCGCTCTGGCGTTCGTGACAAACGGAACACCAGCAGCCAATGTTACCTTCATTTTTAGCTTTGCCTATGCAGCGCTGGTTCTTGGCAGCATTCGCATCCCTCGTGTTACAAAGTTCACGAGCAAAACAGACCTTTCGTTCGGACTGTACATTTACGCTTGGCCAATTCAGCAACTGGTGCTGGTTGCTGCCGGTCCTGCTGTGTCAGTGTGGGCACATCTGACCATTTCGCTAGTCCTCTCATTGCTGTTTGCGACATTCTCTTGGGGGTTAGTCGAGAAACCAGCGCTATCGCTCAAGTCCCGCCTTAAGCGGTCGGCCGACCTTGCAGCACCTCATGAAGCGCCTAGCAGACTTCCAAACCATGCATAGGCGACGCCTCTTTCATGCGTGTGGAGGCGCGAGCACGAACCTGCGGCGGCGATGATCTATGCGCTCCTAGGCGGAGCCTGAGAGCTAGAAGGGGCGTCCACACGTTGGTCGCGCGCGGGAATGTCTCGGAGTTGGCAGGATCGAAGTGGCTTCCATCGCCCGCTTCGGGAGAAACCACACGCCTGGTGCGATTGGACGCCCGGAACTCGTTTGGCTTAGAAGTGAGCGGTGAATCTATGTCCACCGAAGCAGACGCGGGCCCAGCAACGCACCCAGGAACGCCATCTCACCAATGGCCAATGTATAGGCAGTCGCTACAAAGAGCATTGAATCGTCGCCGCAGTGGAGAGCATATCCTACAGCACCAAAGCCGCTCGCCATCACGCCGATATTGGCGCCGGTGCGCTGCAAGTTCGTCGGCGCCAAGCGCCGCGCAATGACGACGAGAATCGCAAATGCTGGGATACTCAGGAGCGGCACTTGCCAAAGACAAGCGAGCCATGATGCATGAGATAGAAGTTGACGCAATTCGGTTTCCGAAAGCACTACCAGTTCACGCATCCCCAACACGACGACGATCGCGAACGGCAACAGCGCGATAAGTGAGGCTATGCCAGCCGCACGACCCGGTGTCGTCAAATCACGTACGAGTGGAAGCGCGGTCACGACCACGCCGAAGGCAAAAACGAACTTCCATAAGACTGTGTGATCGTTTGCCGCCAGTGCGGTCATCAAGTCGGCCCGCGGCGCCAACCAGAGAGCTGAGAAGAAAACCACGATCACACCTGTCGCCAGGGCCGCAATGGCCAATGCCATCGCTGGCTCCCATCGCTTAGGTCGCGGGTCTTCCTGACTCAAGCGGATCACGAGATCTTCGGTCTTCATGGATCGCCTCCGACGAGACGTAGCAGCGACTTGATGCCACGGTGAACGTTCACCTTAACGGCGGATTCCGACATCCCAAGCCGCGCCGCGGTTTCTGAAACTGATAGGCCGTGCAATCTCGTAAGCTCTTTCGCTGGCTTGCTGGCGGCTGGGCGATGCGGTAGGGTTTATCGGCCTTCCAGATTTAGAAGCTGCGGCAAGTGCTAGTTCAGGTGACAAAAGCGGTTCGGATACGCGCGGCGTTGGTGCTTGCCATTCTCTTTGGCGTTTGCACCATCTCACCGTCGCTGGCGCTCGCTTTCGCCGATGGTACAGCAACAGTTCACTGTCTAACAGATGATCACCATGGCACTGCCAAGGCCCAAGCGGAAACCAAGCCGCACAATCATTCAAGCCTGAATCAGGTCGACGCCGACCAAACTGACGATGCTGCTCCAGGAAATTGCTGCGGCGTCTTTTGCCTGACGGCGCTCTCCGCTCCGCATTTACCCGCGATCGGCCCGCAGATCAACGCTTCTTCGCCGTATCCTCCCTTGCAGGATATTGTGACCGGAAGCCATCCTGGCCGTATCAACCGACCTCCGATCGTCTCTTTGCCGATGTGACGCCGTGGGCGGCAACGAGCCGCTCACTCCGATATCAATGGCAGTAGAGAGACTGTACTCATGCTCCTGAAATTACGGGCGGATCGACCCGCCTTCCGTCGGACTCAGCGATTCTCGAAACGCATCGCGACATCCGCCACGATCCTTGCACTCGCAACGATCTTGCCTGCCTGCTCGATGGTGCCCTCGCTGCCAATGACAGGCCCGGATCCATCCGATCCGGGCGCCCCCGTCGCGCGCGCTGGCTACGCGTCGACAATCGGCTCCTACCAGAGTTTGCGGCCTGTTGCTCCGTCATCATGGATCGAACAGAACAGGCGCGTTGCGCCGGCCCCTAAACAGTGAGGGGCCAATGTCATCATATTTCCTCTCCCGCGCGCTGTTTATGCAGCAGCTCTCGCGCTTTCGCGTCCGGGTCCGTCTGCTTTGCGTAGTGGGCGCGCCGTGGCTCTTGTCAGGATGCGTCACATTCTCGCCCGACGGCGGCATGTCCGTCGTTGCCAATGTCGCGGGACATGAGCTTCGCAAAGACGTAGTTGCGATCCGGACGCCGCAGGAAGCAGAGCAGGCAAGCGACGCCGTTCGAAGCTTTCTTCGCCGCCCTCTGACGGCGGACACTGCCGTCCAAATCGCTCTCCTTAACAATCGCGGTCTTCAGGCCGCCTACAATGAACTCGGAATTGCCGAGGCAAATCGCGTACAGGCAAGTTTGCCGCCCAATCCAACCGTCTCAGTCGGAAGACTTTCCGGCCCTGCGGAAATTGAGATCGAAAAGCGCATTGTCGCCAACATTCTTTCCCTGGCCACGCTGCCCGCGCGCGCCGAAATTGCGACCCAGCGTTTCAGCCAAGCACAGCTTCGCGCCGCCGAAGATACGCTTCGCCTTGCAGCCGACACTCGTCGCACCTACTACCGTGCCGTCGCTCAACGGCAGCTTGCGGCATTTCTCGCGCAGGCTCAATCGGCGGCCGAGACCGCAACTCAGCTTGCCCGCCGGTTGGGAGAAACCGGGGCCATGAACAAGCTGGATCAGGCGCGCGACCAAGTCTTTTATGCGGAATTGACCGCACAGCTCGCGACAGCGCGACAACGGGCAACCAGCGAGCGGGAGCGATTGACGAGGCTTCTGGGCCTTTGGGGCGCTGACGCCAACCTCAAGCTTCCCAGCACGCTTGCCGCTTTGCCAAGACGTCCGCTCGCCTTACCCGATATAGAAGTCGAGGCGATCCGGCGACGTGTTGACCTGCAGATCGCTCGAATCGAAGTCGATCTCATGGCGAGATCCTACGGACTCGGCCAGGCAACACGCTTCATCAACCTCCTTGAAGTCGCTGGCGTCTCCAAAACAAAGAAGGAGCGCGAAACAGGAGAACGCGTAAGAGACGACGGCTTCGAGCTTGAGTTTCAAATCCCTATCTTTGACCTCGGAGAGGTCCGCGTCCGACAGGCCGAACATTCGTACATGCAGGCGGTCAATCGGCTGACCGAAAAGGCGGTCAATGTACGCTCGGAGGCGCGTGACGCCTTCAGGGCCTATCGGTCAACTTACGATATTGCGGCCCATTACCGCCGCGAAATCATTCCGCTCCGGAAAATCATCTCCGATGAAACCTTGCTGCGCTACAACGCGATGATGATCGATGTTTTCGCGCTTCTTGCCGAGGCGCGTCAGAGGATCAACTCCAATGTGGCCGCCATCGAAGCGCAGAGGGACTTCTGGCTTGCCAGCGTTGATCTCGCCACGGCCGTAACAGGTGGCGGTGTCGCGGGCGGTGGGGGAGCCACAACTGCTGTTGCTGCTGGCGGCGAACCCGCTGGCCACTAACTCCAAGGAAGGAAAACAGATCATGATCTCCCGAAGGTCTTTGCTTGGATCGGCTGCTGTGCTTGCGAGCGCATCGGCCGTGAGTGGCCGTGTACAAGCAGCTAGTATTCCCGAAGCTGCTTCCATGGATAAGGCCACGATGCAACCTCCGCTAATGCCCAAAGGAGGTCCAGACTATCAGCCGGTTGTCACGCTCAACGGTTGGACATTGCCTTGGCGAATGAATGGTGACTGGAAGGAATTTCACCTGGTCGCCGAACCCGTCGTTCGTGAAATGGCGCCCGGCATGGTTGCCCATCTGTGGGGCTATAACGGGCAGTCGCCTGGACCTACGATCGAAGCAGTCGAGGGCGACAAGGTGCGCATCTTCGTCACCAACAAATTGCCCGAACACACCACCATCCATTGGCACGGAATGCTTCTTCCGAACGGCATGGATGGCGTGACCGGGCTGACTCAGCCCGCGATCGGCGTCGGTAAGACCTTCGTCTATGAGTTCGTTCTGCAGAAAAGCGGAACGTTCATGTACCACCCACATGCCGATGAAATGGTCCAGATGGCGATGGGAATGATGGGCTTCTTCGTCGTGCATCCACGCGATCCAAAGTTCATGCGCGTGGATCGCGACTTCGTATTTCTGCTCAGCTCGTACGACATCAACCCCGGCACCTATGTCCCGAATGTTAACGAGATGACGGACTTCAACATGTGGACATTCAACACTCGGATTTTTCCTGGAATCGACCATCTCGTTGTTCGACAAGGCGACCGCGTGCGTGTTCGGGTTGGTAACCTGACAATGACCAACCATCCGATCCACATGCACGGCTACGACTTCTCAGTTACCTGTACCGATGGTGGCTGGGTTCCCGAAACCGCCCGCTGGCCGGAAACGTCCATCGACATTCCGGTGGGTGCAATGAGAGCGTATGAGTTCGTCGCCAATGTGCCCGGTGACTGGGCCCTGCATTGCCACAAGTCGCATCACACGATGAATGCGATGGGGCACGATGTCCGCAACTTCATCGGCGTCCAGAAGAAAGACCTTGTGAACGCAATTCGGCGCATCGCAACGCCAGACTATATGCCTATGGGCTCCGCTGGAATGGGAGAGATGGGCGAAATGGAAATGCCGCTGCCGGATAACACTATCCCCATGATGACAGGGCATGGACAATTCGGCGCAATTGAGATGGGCGGAATGTTCACGGTCGTGAAGGTGCGCGAAGGGCACCCGGTCAACGATTACAGCGATCCCGGCTGGTACAAGCATCCTGAGGGGACCGTCGCGTACGAAGTTGCCAATGCGCCCATTACGCCGACCCGCGCGCCCGACCAGACCACACGTAAGCCTGCCGTCGAAGTCGACGTCGTTAAGCGGCGTTCAAATAGCCGTCACCAAGGTCACCACTAAACGGAGAGCCCCAGATGAAATTCATGACGACCCCGCTTATGTTCGGCATCGTGAGCCTGCTTCTCGTTAGCGGTCCAGCTGTCGCCGATCCAGGCCATGCCCATGCGGAGTTCTCAGCCGGAGAGCCCGGCAATCCCAAGCGAACATCGCGAACCATCATGGTTACCATGCGCGAGGGCGATGGGAAGATGCTGTTTGCCCCCTCGCGGCTTGAAATTCCACGAGGAGAGCAGGTTCGATTCGTACTTACGAACAACGGCGAGCTCGAGCACGAATTTGTGCTTGCAACGACGGAGGAAAATATCAAACACGCTGAGGAGATGAAAAAGAACCCCGACATGGAGCACGATGATCCGAACGCTAGACGGGTCATGCCCAAGAAGAAAGGCGAAATCATCTGGCGATTCACCAAGGCAGGTACTTTCGAATACGGCTGCTTAATTCCGGGCCACCGTGAAGCTGGAATGACCGGAACCATAGTCGTGAAGTGAACTCTCAAGGAGTAGATTCATGCGGAAAAATCTCATCGCTGCCGCCGCCACATTCATGCTGGTCGCGCCGGCGCTCGCTCCGGCAATTGCAAGCCAACACGACCTTACAGAAGGGCAGGTTACGAAGATCGACGTGCCCACTGAAAGGATCACGCTCAGACATGGCCCAATCAAGTCCCTAGATATGGACGCAATGACGATGCTGTTTCGTGTCAAGGACAAGGCCATGCTGAACGCGGTTAAGGTCGGCGATAAGGTCAAGTTCCGTGCCGAGCGTGTGGATGGTCGGATCACATTGACTCACATCGAGAGGACAAAATAGCTCCTGCGATGTGACCAGTGCATCTGTCACCATGGGTTGGAGCAGCAAAAGCGATCGTCGTTTTCCAAATTCATGACACAGACACTCGACGGTCACGCGGACGCGGAGCAAGGCGCTCGTAGCTCGCGGTAAGAGTTGAATACGAACATCTTGGGGGGAGAACCGAAAAAGGTCGGAGAACGGCACGGAAAACAACCCGTCACTTTCTCCGATCAGAAGCAGTGGTAGAACTATGTGCGTCGAGGTTCCTCACTTGCGCTACGTAACCGCGGCTGCCGAGCATCGCAGCTTTCGGCGCGCCGCGGCCGCACTCAACGTCACACAGCCGACCTTGAGCAAGCGTATCCGCGAACTTGAGGAACGCCTTGGAATGTTGCTGTTTGAGCGCACCACTGGCGGCGCCCAGCTTACGGCCAATGGTGAGGACTTTCTTGTCGTGGCGAAGCGCGTGCTGGCGGACCTCGACAGCATGGAAAATTATGCGAAGGCCACAAAGGCTGGAAGGGCGGGCCGGCTCCAGATCGGCTTCTACACCGCGTTGGCGGGTCCCCTGCGCGATACGATCTTCAGCTTCGCCCAACACCACCCGCAGGTCGATCTAGATGTGATCGAAGATGACCGGATTACGCTCATTCCGCTCCTCGATCGGGGAGCCATCGACATCGCGCTCGTCCTGGGCGAACCCGCCTATCGCGACTACGCCCACATTAGCCTTTGGTCCGAACGGATCATGGTCGCATTACCCAAGACGCATCCACTCACCGAGCGCGACTTCGTCTATTGGACTGACCTGAAGAACGAGCGCTTCGTAATGAGCCAACGCGACCCGGGACCGGAGATCAAAGACGTCTTGCTCAGCAAGCTGACGGCGCCCGGAGATCGGCCGTTCATCAAGCATGTCAAGGCGCACCACACCGCGACGATCATCGCGGTCGACGGTCAGCGGGGCATCACGCTAGCCTGCGAATCCTCTTGCCTTCCACCGTGGCCGGGCGTCGTCTTCCGCGAAGTGCGCGACGGCAATGGGCCGACCCGACTCGGGTTCGTCGCCTACTGGCGCCGTAACAATGACAACCCCATCCTCAAGCAATTCCGGGCGTGGCTGGAAGCCCATCCAGCCGTGCCCCATATTCCGTCATGTCGTCCAAGCATGACTGTGACCAATGGCGCCGCTACAACGTCAAAAGAAGTGACATAAATCTAGCAATCAAGACCAGCGTATTTCCCGTACCCGAGCGATCACGATCACTGACAAGGATACTATCTAGCATCCCGCTTATGACGTGTTCTTGTGGGTCGGGTTCTGCTGTCGCTCGATTCTGAGAATCCACGCGATGACGAGGGGGCAGACGAGCAATAAGACCAGAGCGGCTGCAGCCCAAAGTGTAAATCCGAAGAGCCAGAGCACGACCGATCCCGCGAGCAACCCGGCGGCTACACAAAGCCAGAGGATGCGATCTAGCAGCGGAGCTCGCCTCTCAATCTCTTTTGAATTATTTGGACGGTACGTTTTGCTCGTTGGCATTTCTGTCCTCCTCGTCGTCGCTTCTCTTCTTACAATGCGGATCACATATTTTGCGGTCCATATGTGATACCGTTGGGGCCTCGACCAACGGCAAAGGTTGACACGACCTTTCGTGTCGCCGTGTCGATAACGGAAACCGTGCCGTCGACGATATTGCTGACGAAGACAGAGCCGCCGTCGTCGCTTACGCTGACCCCATGTGCTCCCTTGCCGGTTCGGATGGTGTCGATGACGCTGCCGGTGCTGACTTCGATCACCGAGACGGTGTCGGCGGGTTCGGCGTCCGTGCCTTGATTGGCGACGTAGACAAAACGTCCGTCCGGTGTGGCATGGACCTGGATCGGATTGCGGCCAACCTCGATCACGCCGATCCTCGTTCGCTTCGTGGTATCGACTGCGGCCACGCGATTCTCGTCGCGTAGGGACACATAGACGTGACCGCCGTTCGGCGTGAACCCAACCTGCACCGGTGTCTTGCCCACCAGAATCCGCGCCAGTTCGGTGAGAGATTCGGTGCTTATGACCGACAGGCTACCGTCTTGGACGTTGGCGACGTAGACCTCCCGACCATCTGGGCTCATACGAAGCCCGTGCGGGTAGCGTCCGGTTCTGACCGCCTTAATGACGGTTAGCTTATTGAGATCCACCACGCTCACGGTGTCGTCGCCGGCGTTCGTGACGAAGGCGCGTCGGCCTTGTGGATCCGTAACGACGTGGGCCGGATGGGCGCCCACGGCGATTTCTGCGACAGGCCCTTTGGCAACGGCTGCCGTATCGAAGATCAGCAGCCGACCCTTGCCTTTCTTAGCACCTTGGCTTGCGCCATGTCCGTGAGCGTCTGCGGCTGGATCACCAACGGCGAGAAGTCGCTTTCCGTCTTTGGTAACCTGAACGTTGTGGGGCGAGATCGGAATGGAAACCGTATTGACTCGTCCAGACGCTAAATCGATCACGCTGACGGAAATGCCGTGCTCGTCCGCGGTGTACACGACGCCGCTTGCGTTGACGGCTGGTTGTGGCTGCGCCTGGGAAACCGCTACGGCAACTATCATCGTAATTGCAGTGGCCAACGCCAAGAACACGAAGTGTCTTGCCTCGCTGGCAACCAGGGAAAGTGCTCGCCGCGAGATGCGGGGATAATGTGCAATGTGCGTGTTGGTCATTTCTGCCTCCAGCGTTGCTCAGGCCGCATACTCGACGGTCGTCATCATGCCGGCCGCCATGTGATACAAATGGTGACAATGCAGCGCCCACTTGCCGGGATTGGTCGCATCGAAGGCGACTGTCACGCGGCCGCGCGCAGGAACTAAGACCGTATCCCGCAAAGCGCCGCTCAGTCGTTTGCCGTCGATGGCCACGACCTGGAAGTGGTGTCCGTGCAGGTGCATGGGATGCGCCATCGTCGTCTGGTCGACAAAGGTTACCTCGACGCGCTCACCCTCCCGGACCTCCAGCGGTGCGTGCGCGCCATGCACTGCGCCGTTGAGCATCCAGACGTAGCCCGGAGCCTCGGTGATGGTGACCGTATGCCTCCGGTTGACCGGACGATTCGCCAGAGGCCGCAACGCTCTGAGACGCCCTTCTAGGGCGAGGCCGACCGGAGCGACGGGCTCGCTGGCCTCGGCAGGAATCTTGCTGATCGAACCGTCCTTTGTGGCAAGGATGAATCCGGTGCGCTTCCGCTCGCCTTCGCGCACGGCAAAGATCGGCCAAGCGCCGACGCTGCGAGGGATATCCAGGACAATGTCGAGCCGCTGGCCGCTCGCGAACTCAAAGCGCCGAGAGATAAGCGGCTCGACGGGCATGCCATCGACCGCAACGAGTCGGCCTTCCAGCCTGTCCAAGTCGAGCCAAAAGTTGGTCGCAGTCGCCCCGTTTATTAGGCGCAGGCGTACCCGCCCGCCACGCTCAACGTGGAATACGTTCGGGTCATCGAGAGTCCGATCGTTCGCAAGGAAGGCGTCGTAATCGACGTCGTTCAGATGAACGGCGCTGGCACCGGGTGTCGCGGTCGCGCCGTGTCCCATCGCACTATGGTCCATCCCGCCACGGCCAGCACCTCCTTGGGCCGTGTCTCGACCTGCGGCGCCGTGCCCGCCGCCCCGAAGCTCGGTCAGAATCTCGTCAGGGTTCCGGAAGGTGAAGTCGTGGAGCAGCACAATAACTTCCTGAACGTCCGCATTGGCCTCGGCCGGATCGCGGACGATCAGCAGCGCAGCCATCAGGCGCTGCTCCTGAAGGCCATGGTGCGAATGCATCCAGTTCGTTCCCGGTCGCGCCAGCGGGAAGTCGTAGTCATAGGTGCCGCCAGAGCCGAGCGGAGGCTGTGACAGGTTTGGCACCCCGTCTTGTTGCCAGGGCGGAGTAAGACCGTGCCAATGGATCAGGGTCTCTTCGTTGAGCCGGTTCTCGAGTTTGACTCGGAATTGCTCGCCCGCCCTCGTGATGAAGCCGTGTGTACCGTCCAGCTGCGTTAGGCCGAAAACGGTGGCTGGGCGCCCGTTCACTTCGATGACCCGCGTGTCGACGCGGATCGTCGTGGCCGGGTTTGCCTGGGCCGTGCTTGTGGGGATCAACAGAGACGGAGTTGCGCCAATGACGCCCGCAGCAGCGGTGGATGCCAGAAACTGGCGACGTGATAGATGTTGCATGACGAAAGCTCTCTCGAACGTGACAGATCAGGCCGACCCCGAAGGGCCGATCGGACTAGCTCGACGCACCGAGAAAGGTGCGTCGACTCAGACGTTCGGGAAGAGCCTCGGAGGGCGGAACTGTTGAGAACGGATATTGCCGAAATGACCAGAAATCGGTTCGATTTCCGCAGGCTTGGCATTCGACAGGGCCAAAGCGGCGGAGGATTCCATCGGCGCGCACAGCGAGCACACGCTTGTCACGCTACAATCATTAACACCGCTTGATTTTCCGTCGTGCACAGGATCGCAGGGTTCACCGCCAGCGTCATGGCTGATTGAGGTTTGCTCATGTAAATGTGCCGACGCGAAGGCATGCTCATTGCCGCCCACATGAAGGAGTCCGGATAACGCAAAGGCAAAAACCAGAATCAGTACAAAATAGCGCCGTGCACCCACCATCACGTGACGCGGGCCGCATCTGCGCTTCCATGCTCCTCCGTGCTGCACAAATCACCTTTGCAATCACTTAGTTGCTAATATAGGGCAGCATTGCATGTTCCGGTATTGACTTGGATCAAAAAATAGGACGGCAGGGCCGGCTCGACAAGTGGCTGGTCCTACGAATCACGGTGCGGGGCTCAAGTTAAGTCCTCGCCGCCGGCCCCGACGTCCAACTGAATCGATAGGGGGCGCAGCTCATTGGAGATCGTCTGTGCTGTCGTCCTCAGCCGTCGCCCTCAATTTCTAAAGATTTCTTTCTGGGCCTCCGACCCCATGGGACCATGCGAAGGAGCGTCCAGTCTCCTCTAACGAATGTGCCATAGACTGCCGCCATAACGTGCATTCCAACGAGTCCGATCATAAACCAAACCAATGCTGCGTGGATGCTGCGGATATTCTGCATCACTATCAGCGGAAGACCCGAGATTCGGGGCAACGGCCAAATACCAAATAGATGGACTGCGGGCCCGAACGGCCGTGGCGCAGCGGCGACAACACCTGTGAAGACAAGCGCTATCATCGCAAGGTAAAGCGCCACCTGAACAGCTAGTGCACTTCGGTGACGAAGCTGGCTCTCTCCGAACGACAACGGGCGTTTGCTGACGAGACGAACGAGAATTCGGACGAGCAGCACCGCAAGCAAGGCGACACCGAGTGAGGCGTGCCACTGCAATAGCATCGTCCGCTGCCCAATATGCGCAGCATGAGCCCCAAGTTCCCATCCGACCACAACCAAAACTATCACGCAAACAGCCGTTAGCCAGTGAAGCACGATGATCTCCGTGCTCCAGCGTTCCTGGTTCGGTCGACTAGCTTTCAACATTCGGCGCTCAGCATCTAGCACTCAACCAGAAAATCAAGCCTTCCCGCCGATCTCTCCGAATTCGATTAGACATCCCTGGGTGCAAGCCAATTCGGCAACATTCGCCTGAAGATTCCGGCCCCCGCAACACCGTGCGCCACTGCTGCCGCAACATGAATTGCGACCAGCGCAACACCGAAATAGACGAGTGCCCGGTGAAACGGAACCGCAGCCTGCGTAACATACATCGCCGCCGTTCCTGTAGCAGGCAAGGCAATCAACACTCCGTAGAGAAACGCATGGTTGATGGTTGCCGCCTTCCGCTGCCACAGCGGCATTGTCTCCAACAAAACCGGTGCTCCCCAAAAACAACGCAGCAAGATTCTAATGCCCACAAGTCCCAGAATTGTCCAACCGCAGAGAGCATGGATTTGGTGAAGCAGAAGGTCAAACGGCTGCGGATTTAAGCCCTGCGCGTGATCGACGTGAGTTCGTTGAATCACCTAAGCAGTCGGAAACTGCACGATGCACAAGGCCAGAACGCCCCAATGAAGCTGCTTCTGCAGCTCGCTGTATAACTTCGACTCTGGAAACAGACTTCTCATCATGACGAACGTGTAATGGCGGATTGCCTATTATGGCGCCGCAATCCTCATCTGGAAGTAAACGACAGCGGCCAGTTGGCCGGCACTTGCTTGCAGGCCAGATAGCACCGGGTGACTGCGAGTTCCGCCGTTCTCCTGTATTTTTTCGCTTCTCTACGACTGCCATCGGACTCTTGTTGCGCAGCTCCCTTTCCTGCCTCTTCTATTCGTCCCCGATGTCCGGCCCGACTCGACAGGCCGACGCAGCGCCGGGGGCAACATGGGGAACGCGACTCCCAAGGCAGAAGCGGTCACGCGCGGTGCCCGCATGCTGCGCACCGCCCTCGGGCCGGACATCACCACCTTCCTCGAAGATCCCGCTGTCGTCGAGGTGATGCTGAACCCCGATGGTCGGCTCTGGATCGACCGTCTCTCCGAGGGTTTGTCCGATACCGGCGCGACGCTGCTACCGGCTGACGGCGAGCGGATCATCCGGCTGGTCGCGCATCACGTCGGTGCCGAAGTTCACCCCGGCGCACCACGCGTCTCCGCCGAGTTGCCTGGAACGGGGGAGAGGTTCGAGGGACTTCTGCCGCCGGTCGTGTCCACGGCGGCGTTCTCGATCCGCAAGCCGGCGGTCGCTGTGTTCACGCTCGACGACTATGCCGCGGCCGGCATCATGACGGCGGCGCAAGCGGAGATTCTGCGCAAGGCTGTCGCCGAGCGGCGCAACATCCTGGTCGCCGGCGGAACCTCGACAGGCAAGACCACGCTGACCAATGCGCTTCTCGCGGAAGTCGCCAAGTCTGACGACCGCGTCGTTCTGATCGAGGACACGCGTGAACTGCAATGCCAGGCCCGCAATCTCGTGGCGCTACGCACTAAGGATGGCGTTGCCACACTCTCAGATCTCGTGCGCTCGTCGTTGCGCCTGCGCCCTGACCGCATCCCGATTGGCGAGGTGCGCGGTGCTGAAGCCCTCGATCTTCTCAAAGCCTGGGGCACGGGGCACCCGGGCGGTATCGGCACGATCCATGCCGGGACGGCACTCGGCGCCTTGCGCCGTCTCGAGCAACTCATCCAGGAAGCCGTCATCACCGTTCCGCGCGCCCTGATCGCGGAGACGATCGACATCATCGCCGTACTCGCCGGCCGCGGCTCGCAGCGCCGCCTGGCTGAGCTTTCCTTCGTCGCGGGGCTCAATCCGGCGAGCGGCGACTATCTCGTCCTTCCGCCTGAGGCGGGCGGCCATCTTTCATCCAACGGAGACCAGCCATGACCGCACTCGCGCGCGGCCTGCGCATGCACGCCGCCTTGTTCATCGCCATCATCACTGTCGCCGCATTGTCAGCGTCGCCTGCCAGCGCAGCTGGCTCCTCGATGCCCTGGGAAGCGCCGCTCCAGCGCATCCTGGAGTCGATCGAAGGGCCGGTGGCCAAGATCATCGCGGTGATCATCATCATCGTCACCGGCCTGACCCTTGCCTTTGGCGACACCAGCGGCGGCTTCCGGCGTCTCGTTCAGATCGTGTTCGGGCTGTCGATCGCGTTTGCGGCCAGCTCGTTCTTCCTCAGCTTCTTCAGCTTCGGCGGCGGAGCGCTGCTGTGATGCAAGCGGGCGAACCCACCGCCGGCTTCCAAGCGCCGGTCCATCGCGCGCTGACCGATCCGATCCTGCTCGGCGGGGCACCCCGCGCGGTCGCCATCGCCAACGGCACGCTCGCGGCCGCCGTCAGCCTCGGCCTGCGGCTTTGGCTCATCGGCATCATGCTCTGGGCGGCTGGTCACTTCGCGGCGGTCTGGGCGACGCGGCGCGATACCCAGTTTGTCGACGTGGTGCGTAGGCATCTCCGCTATCCCGCATATTTCCGAGCGTGAGGTTCGGTCCATGATGAACCTCAGCGAATATCGCAACCGCACTGCAAGCCTCGCCGACTATCTGCCCTGGGCGGCGCTGGTCGCAACAGGTGTTGTCCTCAACAAGGACGGATCCTTGCAGCGCGTGGCACGCTTCCGCGGCCCCGACCTCGACAGCGCGACGCCGGCCGAACTGATCGGCACCACGGCGCGCCTCAACAGCGCGCTCCGGCGTCTGGGCTCCGGCTGGGCGATCTTCGTCGAAGCGCAACGCTGCCCGGCG
Source organism: Pseudorhodoplanes sinuspersici (assembly GCF_002119765.1). Classification (NCBI taxonomy): domain Bacteria; kingdom Pseudomonadati; phylum Pseudomonadota; class Alphaproteobacteria; order Hyphomicrobiales; genus Pseudorhodoplanes; species Pseudorhodoplanes sinuspersici. The sequence continues at coordinate 477,662 of NZ_CP021112.1, read as the reverse complement.
ACCGCCTATCCGGACAGCGTCTTTCCGGAAGCCGCGTCCGCCCTGGTCGATCTCGAACGCCGAGAGCAGTTCGAAGCCGCCGGCGTCCATTTCGAGAGCCGCTACTACCTCACGTTCCTCTGGATGCCGCCCGCCGAGGATGCCTCTCGCGCCGAGAGCTGGCTCTACGAGGGGCGCGAGCATGCCGGCGTCGATGCGCATGAGCTGCTGCGCGGCTTCATCGACCGCACCGATCGCGTGCTGCAGCTCTTCGAGGGCTTCGTGCCCGAGGTCGAATGGCTCGGCGATACCGAGACGCTGACCTACCTGCACTCGACTATCTCGACCAAGCGCCAGCGTGTTCGCGTCCCCGAGACGCCGATGCACCTCGACGCGCTGCTGACCGATCAGCCGCTGGTCGGAGGACTGGAGCCGCGCCTGGGCGACGCTCACCTGCGCACGCTCACGGTCATCGGATTCCCGACCACAACTCATCCCGGAATCTTCGACGAACTGAACCGGCTCGCTTTCCCGTACCGCTGGTCGACGCGCGCGATCCTGCTCGACAAGACCGAAGCCGTCCGGCTGCTGACGAAGATCCGGCGCCAGTGGTTCGCCAAGCGCAAGAGCATCGCCGCGATCCTCAAGGAGGTGATGACCAACGAGGCATCGGTCCTCGTGGACAGCGATGCTGCGAACAAGGCTGCCGATGCCGATATGGCGCTGCAGGAGCTGGGTGCCGATGACGTCGGCCAAGCCTATGTGACCGCAACCGTGACGGTGTGGGATGAAGACCCGAACGTCGCGGCAGAGAAGCTGCGGCTCGTGGAGAAGATCATCCAAGGACGCGACTTCACCTGCATCTCGGAGGGGCTCAACGCGATCGAGGCCTGGCTCGGCTCCTTGCCGGGCCACGTCTACGCCAATGTGCGCCAGCCTCCGGTTTCGACGCTGAACCTCGCCCACATGATTCCGGTTTCCGCAATCTGGGCGGGGCCGGAGCACGATGAGCATTTCGGAGCGCCGCCGCTGTTGTTCGGCCGGACGGAGGGCTCGACGCCGTTCCGCTTCTCGCTTCATGTCGGCGATGTCGGGCATACGCTGGTGGTGGGTCCGACCGGCGCCGGCAAGTCGGTTCTGCTGGCGCTGATGGCGTTGCAGTTCCGGCGCTATCCGCGCTCGCAGGTGTTCGCGTTCGATTTCGGCGGGTCCATCCGCGCCGCCGCGCTCGCCATGCAGGGCGACTGGCATGACCTCGGCGGCGGACTGTCTGACGGCGTGGAAGCGTCTGTCTCGCTCCAGCCGCTGGCCGGCATCCACCATACGCCCGAACGGGCCTGGGCCGCGGACTGGATCGTCGACATCCTGACGCGCGAGCAGGTCGCCCTGACGCCCGAACTGAAAGAACATCTCTGGGCCGCGCTCACCTCGCTCGCCAGCGCGCCAATTGGCGAGCGGACGCTGACGGGCCTTGCGGTGCTGTTGCAAGCTGCGAAGCTCAAGCAGGCGTTGCGGCCGTACTGCATCGGAGGCGCCTATGGCCGCCTGCTCGACGCGGAGCAGGAGAGGCTCGGCGAAGCCTCCGTGCAGGCGTTCGAGACCGAGGGCCTGATCGGGACAGGCGCCGCCGGTGCCGTGCTCGCCTATCTCTTCCATCGGATCGAAGGCCGGCTCGATGGCCGCCCGACGCTTCTCATCATCGACGAGGGTTGGCTCGCGCTCGATGACGGTGGCTTCGCGGCGCAGTTGCGCGAATGGCTCAAGACGCTGCGCAAGAAGAACGCCTCCGTCGTCTTCGCCACGCAGTCGCTCTCCGACATCGATGGCAGCCCGATCGCGCCCGCCATTGTCGAGAGTTGCCCGACGCGCATCTTCCTACCGAACGAGCGGGCGATCGAACCGCAGATCACCGCGATCTACCGGCACTTCGGGTTGAACGACAGGCAGATCGAGATCATCGCCCGCGCTACGCCCAAGCGCGATTACTACTGCCAGTCCCGCCGCGGCAACCGGCTGTTCGAGCTCGGCCTCGGCCCGATCGCGCTCGCCTTCTGCGCCGCTTCATCCAAAGCCGATCACGCGATGATCGACCGCGTGTTGTCTGAGCACGATCGAGAAGCGTTCGTGGCGGCCTTGCTCGCCGAGCACGAGCTTCTCTGGGCCGCCGACCTCATCCCCGACCTGGCCAACCTGGAGGCACCATGAGCACGAAGCAATCGCGCATTCGCGCCACACTTCTCGCGGCATCCGTCCACGCCGCACTCTCGACCGCGCCGGCACAGGCGCAGATCGTATTCGATCCGAACAACTACACGCAGAACGTCCTTCAGGCGGCGCGCGCGCTGGAGCAGATCGCCCATCAGGTTGCCTCGCTCCAGAATCAGGCGCAGATGCTGATCAATCAGGCGCGCAATCTCGCGAGCCTTCCGCAATCCTCGCTCAACCAGATCCAGCAGTCGATCCAGCGCACCCAGCAGCTTCTCGGCGAAGCCCAACGCATCGCCTATGACGTGGGTCAGATCGATCATGCCTTCTCAACGACCTACGGCGCGGCCTCGACGACCGCCACCGACCAGACGCTGATCGACGGAGCGCGCGAGCGCTGGCGCAATTCGGTGGCTGGCCTACAGGACGCCATGAAGGTTCATGCGGGCGTCGTTGCCAACATCGACACCAACCGTGTCGAGATGTCGTCGCTCGTGACCGCGAGCCAATCCGCAACCGGCGCGTTGCAGGCAACCCAGGCCGGCAACCAGCTCATCGCCCTGCAGACCCAGCAGATCGCTGATCTTACCGCCGCTGTCGCGACGCAAGGGCGCGCGCAGAATCTGGAAGCCGCACAGCGTACTGCGGCGCAAGAGCAGGCACGCGAGCAGCTCCGCCGTTTCCTCACGCCCGGTGCAGGCTATCGGCCGACCACCGTCCGGATGTTCCAGTGATGCGGCTGCAATCCAAACGCGACATGGGACATGAACGCGGCGCGACCGTTGGTGCATTCCTGCGCTTCGCCATCATCGCATGTCTGGCAGCGCTTGCGATCATCGCCGTTGGTGAGGCCCTTCGCACCGATATCCCGGAGCGGGTGACCACGCCCGCAGCAACGAACGCAGATCCGCTCGCTGCTGACCTTGCGCGGTGCCGTGACGTCACTGCCGAGCAACTCGCAGCGGACGACACCTGCCGCCGTGTCTGGGCCGAGAACCGCCGGCGCTTCTTCGCGCCGCCCCCGCCTGCCGCATCCACCTTAGACACCCCGCCCAAGACGCAAGACAGGATTCCGACATCCGTTACTCCCAACTCATCCGATGAGGCGCGCTGATGGGTGGCACCGGCGTCATCGATCGCTTTCTCGAGGTCTTCACCCGCTACATCGATTCCGGGTTCGGATTGCTCGGCGGCGAAGTGGCTTTCATCGCCACCACGTTGATCGTGATCGACATCACGCTCGCGGCCCTGTTCTGGTCCTGGGGCGCCGACGAGGACATCATCGCGCGTCTCGTGAAGAAGACCCTGTTTGTCGGCGTCTTTGCCTTCATCATCAGCAACTGGAACGCGCTCGCGCGCATCGTGTTCGAGAGCTTCGCCGGCCTCGGCCTCAAGGCGACCGGGACCGGGTTCACTGCGAGCGATCTCCTTCGTCCCGGCCGCGTCGCGCAGGTCGGTCTCGATGCCGGACGGCCGATCCTGGAATCGATCTCCGGCCTGATGGGCTACATCGCCTTCTTCGAGAATTTTGTTCAGATCGTAGTCCTGCTGTTCGCCTGGGCGATGGTGCTGCTCGCCTTCTTCATCCTCGCAATCCAGCTCTTCGTAACGCTAATCGAGTTCAAGCTGACGACGCTCGCCGGCTTTGTCCTGATCCCGTTCGGGCTATTCGGGCAGACTGCCTTCCTCGCTGAGCGCGTGCTCGGAAACGTCGTGTCGTCTGGCGTCAAGGTCTTGGTGCTCGCTGTCGTCATCGGCATCGGTTCGACCTTGTTCTCCGAGTTCACCGCGGGCTTTGGCGGCAACCAGCCGACCGTCGAGGACGCGATGGCGATCGTTCTCGCGGCACTCTCGCTTCTCGGTCTCGGCATCTTCGGACCCGGCATCGCCAACGGCCTGATCTCGGGCGGCCCTCAGCTTGGCGCAGGATCTGCGGTTGGTACTACCGTTGCGGCCGGCGGCGCGGTGGTGGCGAGCGGTGCCGCGGCCGGTATGGCCGTGAGGGGAGCAGGGGCGGCGATGGGCGCGACCGCCGCGGCGGCGCGCGGCGGCGCCGCCCTCGCGGGAGGCACGACGACATCCTACAGCCTGGCTTCGGCCGGACAGAGCGGGGCTGCCGGCGTCGCATCAGGTCTCTCCGGCGTTGCGCGCGCCGGCGCGGCGGCGGCCGCGCGGCCGGTGAGCCGGGCCGTGAGCCGCGCATCGAGCGCAATGGGCGAGAGCTACCGAGGCGGAGCACGAAGCGCCGCCGCGGCCACCGGCGGATCTTCGACGATGGGTACGATCGGCGGCGCAGCCGCCGGCGACAACGCTCCGTCTCCGTCTTCGCCGCCTGCCTGGGCGCAACGCATGAAGCGCCACCAGACCATGAGCCACGGCGCAACTGCCGCTGCGCATGCCGTCAGGTCCGGCGATAGCCACGGCGGCGGCGCCTCCATCTCCCTCCGACAGGATGAACGCTGATGAATGTCTTCCGCAGACCATCCGTGCGTTACGGCGCAACACCTGAACCTGAAACGCCCTATCAGCGCGCCGCGCAAGTCTGGGATGATCGCATCGGTTCCGCGCGCGTGCAGGCGAGGAACTGGCGGCTGATGGCGTTCGGCTCGCTGGCCCTCGCGGCCGGCCTTGCCTTCGGCCTGGTCTGGCAGTCGGCGAGCGGCTCAGTGGTGCCTTGGGTGGTCCAGATCGACAAGATCGGCGAGGCACAGGCCGTCGGTCCCGCCGTTGCGGACTATCGACCGACTGATCCGCAGATCGCCTGGCATCTCGCACGGTTCATCGAGCAGGTCCGTGCGATTCCGGTCGATGCCGTAATCGTCCGCCAGAACTGGCTGCGCGCCTACGAGTTCACCACCGACCGCGGGGCTGCAGCGCTCAACGACTATGCGCGCGTCAACGATCCCTTCGCCAAGGTGGGTAAACGCCAGATTGCTGTCGAGGTCTCCAGCGTCATCCGCGCTTCGCCAGACTCCTTCCGCGTCGCCTGGTTCGAACGGTCATACGAGAACGGTCAACTCGCCGGCACCGAACGATGGACCGCGATCCTCACCATCGCTCTGCAGCAGCCCCGCGACGCCGATCGGCTGAAGCAGAATCCGCTCGGCATCTACGTCAACGCGATCAATTGGTCGAAGGAGCTCTCACAATGAAGCCGCCGACACCCCGAATCCTCACGCCGCTCCTCTTGGTTTGCACAACAGCGCTTGGCGGCTGCGCGCAGAAGCTCTTTCCGCCAGACATCAGCTACGACGACTTCGTGCCGGCTGTGCAGGCGGCCGAGCCGCCGTCCCCCGTGCAGGTCGTCGAGCTTCCGAAGCCGTTGCCGCTGCCGGGTCAGTTGAAGCCCGTGCCCGGCGCCAAGGCTCCCCCGGAGCCAAAGGATCCGAAAGACCGCATCACACAGGCGAACAAGGCGGCGCGCGTCCAGCCGGTGCGCAACGGCTTCATCAACGCCGTGCAGGTCTATCCGTTCTCGCCGGGCGCGCTTTATCAGGTTTATGCCGCACCGGGGCAGGTAACAGACGTCGCCTTGCAGCCGGGCGAGCAGCTCGTCGGCTCCGGTCCCGTCGCAGCCGGCGACACGGTGCGCTGGATCATCGGCGATACCGAGAGCGGCACGGGCCCCAACAAGCAGGTCCATATCCTGGTCAAGCCGACGCGTCCGGATCTCCAGACCAACCTCGTCATCAACACCGACCGACGCACCTATCACCTCGAGCTGAACTCGACCGAGAAGACCTACATGGCGTCGGTGTCCTGGCAGTATCCGCACGACCAGCTCATTGCGCTCCGTCGGCAGAACGCGGCAGCGCTTGCCGCCCAGCCGGTCGCCACGGGCGTCGACATCTCGTCGCTGAACTTCCGGTACGAGATCAAGGGCGATACGCCGGCGTGGCGGCCGCTGCGTGCCTTCGATGACGGCATCAAGGTCTATATCGAGTTCCCGTCGGGCATCCGGCAGGGCGAGATGCCGCCTCTTTTTATTATAGGGCCGGGCGGGGACACCGAGCTCGTCAACTACCGTGCCCGCCAGAACTACTACATCGTCGATCGCCTGTTCGGCGCTGCCGAACTGCGTCTCGGCGATAAGAACAGCGAGCGCCGCGTCCGCATCATCCGCACCGACGGGAGGCGCCGGTCATGACAGACCCTTCACAGGGGGCGCCGGAGGTCACGCCGGACTTGCGCCTGCGCCCGGAGCGGCCGCGTGTGACGCGATTGTCGCGCAAGGTGCTGATCGGTCTCAGCGCCGTGTCAGGCCTCGCGATCGCCGCCGCGCTGATCTATGCCCTTCAGACCCGAAACGCCGATCAATCGGCACAAGAACTCTACTCGATCGAGAACCGCCCGACGGCTGATGGCCTGACCGGCCTTCCGCGCGATTACACCGGCGTCCCGAAACTCGGACCGCCACTGCCCGGCGATCTCGGTCGGCCGATCCTCAGCGCGCAGAACCAGGGCCAGCCCGTTCCGTCGGGCGGGCCGTTGCCGCAACCGGGGATGACACCGGAAGAACAGCGCCGCTTGCAGGAAATCGAGGCCGCGCGCTTGAGCAAGCTCTTCGCCGCAACGGCTATCCGCGTTTCAGCGCCGATCACAGCGGCCGCCGCAAGCTCCATGCCGGGCACAACGCACGCGGTGCCGGCGGAAGCCCCGCCGCTCGATCCCAACGCCATGCAGAACATGCAGGATCGCAAGCTCGCCTTCGTCAACGGCCCCGTCGATCGCCGCACCGTCAGCCAGGATCGCTTGGCGAATCCGGCCTCGCCCTACGTTGTGCAAGCCGGAACGGTCATTCCGGCTGCACTCCTCACCGGCATTCAATCCGATCTTCCAGGCCAGATCACCGCGCAGGTGACAGAGCATGTTTATGACACGCCGACCGGAAAATTCCTGCTCATTCCGCAAGGCTCACGCCTGATCGGCCAGTACGACAGCCAGGTCTCGTTCGGTCAGAAGCGCGTGTTGCTTGTGTGGAATCGCATCATGCTCCCGGACGGCAAATCTATCGTGCTCGAGCGGCAGCAGGGCGCGGACGCCCGCGGCTTGTCCGGTCTCGAGGATGAGGTCGACTACCACTGGTGGGATCTCATCAAGGCTGCCGCCCTCTCCACGTTGCTCAGTGTCGGTGCCGAGCTTGGCTCAGACCGCGACGAAAGCGACCTCGTCCGCGCGCTACGGCGCGGGTCGCAAGATTCAATCAACAACACTGGACAGCAACTTGTTCGCCGCCAGCTCAACATCCAGCCGACGCTCACAATCAGGCAGGGTTTCCCGGTTCGCGTAATCGTCAACCGTGATCTCGTCATGGCGCCCTATGGCCAGCAGGAGGCAAGCCGATGAGCAAGCTCAAACTCGGGACGATTGAGGACGACAAGCCGGTGAAGCTCACGATCGAGTTTCCAGCGCCAGTGCATCGCAACCTTCTCGCATATGCGGACGCGATCGGACGCGAGACCGGACAAGCCGCGCCCGATCCCGCCAGGCTCGTGGCGCCCATGATCGAAAAGTTCATGGCGACCGATCGAGCTTTCGCGAGAACGCGAAAAGGTAAATCCGCTTCAAAGGTCTAGAGAGTGATGTTCGTCAGGTACCCGTTTGTCGCAGTGATGGAGCCGTTGCAACGGCACGCAGGCGCTTCACTGCAGCTCGTGCGGATCTTCGATAGGGCACCACACGATCCTCCGATTCTGCGATCTCAGCGAGGAGCGCATCGGTCAGTGTAGTCTTTCCGGCGGACGTCTTGCCCGGACCAGCCGCGCGCCGCCGCCGTCCCTCCCAGAAAATCAGCTTGAGTTGCGCCGGCACGATGCCGGCTCGCAAATAATCCTCGAGCGGGAACATCGAGGCCGGGATCGCGGAGGCAAAGATGGTGTTCCGGCCGAACGCGTGGAGGTTGCAAATTACAGGAGGAGTGCAATTCTGCGAGTCAATTGGGGCCGTTGATGTGTACCGTCGGAACGGCCGGATGAGCTTGGAGCCAGGATAGGAACTGTTTAAGAATCGGGTTGTCATTGTTGCGGCGCCAATAGGCGACGAAACCGAGACGAGTCGGCCCATTGCCATCACGGACTTCGCGAAAGATGACACCTGGCCACGAAGGTGTGGAAGAGGATTCACAGATCAGTGTAACTCCGCGTTCGCCATCAACAGCGCTGATTATCGCGCTATGGTGAGCTTTGACATGCTTGATGAATGGCTGGTCGCCGGGCAGTGCTAGCTTGCCAATCAAGATGTCTCTGAGTTCCGGCCCGGGATCGCGCAGACTCATGATGAAGCGTTCGTTCCTCAGGTCCGTCCAATAAATAGACTCTCGCTCAACGAGCGCATGCGTTTTGTGGAACGCGACTAGGACACGTTCAGACCAAAGGCTCATATGGGAGTAATCCTTGTAGGCAGAGTCTCCTAGGACAAGAGCTATATCAATCGAGCCTCGATCCAGGAGAGGGATAAGCGCCAAGCGATCGTCCTCGATGATATTGAGGTCGAGTTGTGAGTGTTGACGAATAAACCCGAAGACATTATCCCGCAGCGGGCCGGCGAGCGGTGTGTAAAATCCGATATTGAGGCGGCCTGCGTTTCCTGCATTGGTCATCTTCGCGTAGCTTTCCATACCGTCGAGGTCTGCAAGTACGCGCCTTGCGATAATCAGGAAATCTTCCCCGTTCGCGGTGATCTGTGCGCCGCCGCTTGAGCGCTCGAACAGGAGCATGCCCAAGCGGTCCTCAAGCTCTCGAATACGTTTGCTCAAGGTTGGCTGCGTGATGTTAAGCGCCGCCGCGGCACGCCGGAAGCTACGGTGCTCTGCGGCGGCAACGATACAGCGGAGATGGGGAACCTTTATGTTCATGGCAGACATCACGTCATCCCGACGGCCTCGTGCTGGTTGCGCTATCTAAAGCGGCGACATTTGTGAATTCCGTTGTTTTGGATCGTCGCCACGAAATGTACAGCGGACACCGCGAGAGGGAAATCGCCAGCAGGCTAGTCGACTTGGGCAGCGCGAGCCTGACTGTGAAGCATCCTCCCCGCTACGGGGAGGATGGACATGTCGTGCGACGACTTACTTCGGCGCCTTCAGCTTCACGTGGATGTTCTTTTCCTGCGTGAATGCAAACATCTCCTCGATGCATTCCTCGCGGCCGATGCCCGATTGCTTGTAGCCGCCGAACGGTGCGCCGATGAAATGTTTCGAGGTTTCGTTCACCCACACGAAGCCGGCTTCGACCGTCATCGCCGTGCGATGCGCGGTGGTGACATCGTTGGTCCAGATCGAACAGGTGAGACCGTATTCAACAGCGTTGACCTGATCGAGCATCGCCTTCTCGTCCGACCATTTGAAGATCGCCAGCACCGGGCCGAAGATTTCCTCGCGTGCGATTTTCATGTCGGCGGTGCAATCGGCGTAGATGCTGGGCTCGACATAGAAGCCGTTGGCGAGCTTCGGGTCGGATGGCCGTCCGCCGCCATGAAGCAGACGCGCGCCGTCAGCCTTGGCGGAATCCAAATACGACAGGACGCGCTCATACTGCGTCTTGGAGATGATCGCGCCCATCGTGGTGGCCGGATCGGTCGGAATGCCGGGCTTGTAGTAAGCGGCCTTCTCTTTCACCTTCGCCAGCACTTCGTCATAGATCTTCTCGTGGATGAAGGCGCGGCTGGTGGAGCCGCAGGACTGGCCGCACCAGGTGAAGTTCATGCCGCCGACAACGCCGCCGGCGACGTCATCCGGATCAGCGTCGGGATAAGCGATCAGCGCATTCTTGCCGCCGAGTTCGAGCAGCACCGGCTTGATCGTTTCGGCGGCCGACTCCATCACCGCGCGGCCGGTCGGCACGCTGCCGACCAGTGCGACCATCGCGATATCGGGATGACCCGACAGCCGCGCGCCGGCATCCCTGCCGCCCGGCACGACATTGAACACGCCGGGCGGAAACAGGCCGTCGCACAATTCCGCAAGACGCAGCGACGAGAGCGGTGCCTGCTCCGGCGGCTTCACGATGATGGTGTTGCCGGTGGCAAGAGCGGCGGCGGATTTGCCGGCGCAGAACATGAAGGGATGATTGAACGGGATGATGCGGCCGACAACGCCGCGCGGTTCACGCACGGAGAAGTTCACGGCATCCGGCCCCATCGGGATCGATGCGCCCTTCACCTCGGTGACAAGGCCGGCGAAGAACTCCATCTGCGCTGCGGCGATGGTGGCGTCCGCGAGCATTTCCTTGACCGGGTTGCCGCAATCGGCAGCGTCGATCATCGCCAGTTCGCCGGCATTGTCGCGCAGGATCTGGGCGACGCGCTTGAGGATGCGGGCGCGCTCCAGCGGCGGCACCGGGCGCCATTCCTTGAAGGCCGCCTTGGCCGAGGCAATGGCCGCATCCATGTCGGCGACACCGCAATCGGCCACCTGGCCGAGCGACTCCCCCGTGCCCGGATTGATGGTATCGACATAGCGGCCGTCCTTCGGCGCATGCCATTTTCCGCCATAATACGCATCGCGATGGTCGGGCAGGGCCACCTTGCTTGGAATGGCGGGTTGCGGCGGAACGGCGGTGTTCATGATATCTCACTTTTTTGAACTGGATGCTGCTGAAGCGTGGGCTGCTAGTGCACCCAATTTCATACTAATAATACTTAGAATGCTAAACAATGAAAATGAAGCGTCGAGGGGAGGGATTTTGAAAACAATATTTGCCCTGATTGTGAGCGTGAGTGTCCTATTGATCGGGGACGCCAGCGCGCAGACCCAGCCGATAAGACTATTGGTCCCTTATGCGCCCGGTGGGTTCCCAGATACGGTTGCCTAGATTATCGCTCGCGAGTGCCTGGCCATCCGAGTTGCTCGTCGGATCAATAGCATTGGCGTCATCGAAACGCTGGCGGATGTGATGCTCACCAAGGGCATCCCGGAACACATTCGTTCAGACAATGGAGCAGAGATGACATCCAGGATCGTACAAAACTGGCTAACGGGGCTGGGATCAAAGCCGCTCTACATCGAGCCTGGCAGTCCATGGGAGAACGGCTATTGCGAGTCCTTCAACGGCAAGCTGCGCGACGAATGCCTCAATCAGGAAATCTTCTACAGTCTGAAGGAGGCTCGAGTCGTCTTCGAGCAATGGCGCAATCAATACAACACCGTCCGACCGCACTCATCGCTCGGATACCGACCACCAGCGACATCGACAGGCTTATGCCAACTCTAGATCACCCGACGGCCATGCAATAATCTCTATCCGCTTGGTCCAAAACATCCGTCAGGTCAGTCGATCGTCCAATAGTTCCGGCTGACATCAGACATTACCAAGTGGATTCGATGTGCGATGTCATTCCGGTAGTCGAGCAGCCGCTTAAGCTCAGCAGCTTTGTCGCGGTGAAAATGCCGATCTTGATGGCGAAAGCGATGGCGGTCTGACCGATGAAGGAAAAAAGATGGAGGAGTTGTGGGAGGGAGAGGCTGTCAGGCTTGCGAACGAGGAAGAAGATGCGTTGCTTAAGAAGGGTGCGCAGCTAACGAAACTGGGTGCCGAGCAGGGCGCCAAGGTGACCGCTGCTTTTGAGCAAGGAGTTTGGAACCTTGTCGCATCGAAGGAGCCAAAAGAGGCTGCTGAGTTCCAAGCGTTTGCAAAGAGGAACGGGCTTTCCAATTGAATTATCAGGAGGGCCGGCGGTTATTTCGGCTCTACCGAAGCTGCGGCTACAGGTGTTTTCGGAGCCCTCGTCGTTGCTATCGTCTATGGTGGCTTTTCGAGGAAGATGATCGTTGAGTCATTCGTTACTGGCGTTACGGTGTCCGCCCTGCTTCTGCTGATTATGTGCTGCGCTGAATGTTTAGCCAGATATTGACTTTTGCTGGCGCACCGCAAGCGTTTGGTCAGTTGGTGAGTGTATTGAAGTTGCCGGCATGGCTCATGATCCTGATCATGCTCGCGCTGCCATTCTTTCTGCATATCTTCCTATTTCTTGATCAGGTGGCTCTCTTGTTTGTTCTTGTGCCGATTTATCGGCCGATTATCGCCGCCTATCAAATTCACGAGATCTGGTTTTATACGATGCTTCTTATCGTCGCTACGGTCGGCGGCATCTCACCACCGTTCGGTTATACGCTTTTTGCTATGAAAAGCGCACTTCCGAATGTGTCGATGTCGGAGTTCTACAAGGCGGCCTGGCCGTTTGTCTGGATCATATGTCTCAGCATTGTAATTGTGGCGTTCTTCCCGACGATCGTGACCTATCTACCCGATCGAATGGGCCGTTAAGCGACGATGCGGAAAGGATACGACTACATCATTGTCGGCGCTGGGTCTGCGGGGTGTATGATAGCGGCCCGTCTCACCGAGGATTCAGGAGGCACGGTGCTTCTACTTGGGGCCGAGGGTTGGGATCATGACCCTTGACTATTGATGTTATCGGGCATTGGCGATCCCAAGGAACTTTGGGATGCAAACATAAAAACGGTAATCCCATTGCCCGGCGTGGGAAAGAACCTTCGCGACCATTTGATTTCAGCGAAATCGATCGTGTTTCTGCGGCCATAAAGTCTTCTGGAATCAGCGTCGAATAGCACTTTTTGGAACCGATAGATCAGCCGCATGTTGATTTGGTGTAAACAGCCAGCAAGGCGGGCTGGACGTGGCTCTATTTTTGGAATAAACTTAGAAAACTAAGTAAAGCGACGGCGTCATCCAGCGCTCGGGAAGGAGTCAAGCATGCTCACGTCGGCAGAGAACGAACTTTTGTGTCGCGTCGAGGGAGACTCGCCGATGGGCCGCCTCATGCGGCGGCATTGGGTGCCGGCCATACTATCTGAGCAACTCCAGCCGGACGGTCGACCGATACGTGTGCAATTGTTTGGCGAAAAGCTTGTCGCATTCCGTAATTCTGACGGAGAGGTGGGAATTCTAGGGGAATTCTGTCCCCATAGAAAGGCGTCGCTGGCCTTTGGGCGCAATGAGGAATGTGGTCTCCGCTGTCTGTATCACGGTTGGAAGTTCGACACCGACGGAAGCGTGCTTGATATGCCATCGGAGCCTAAGGAAAGCGCTCTTCGAGAAAAGGCAAAGCATCTTTCTTATCCAACGCGAGAAGTTGGAGGATTTGTTTGGACCTACATGGGGCCGGCGGACCTTATGCCCGATTTCGAGAGACCCTCGTGGGCGCCACAAGAGAACACGCGCGTCGCAATCGCAAAAATTGAATTGCCGTGCAACTGGGCGCAAATCATGGAGGGGCAGATAGACTCAGCCCATTCTTCCAGCTTGCATTCCTCTGACATGCGTCCGGCGAAAGGTGAGGCGACTGCGAAAGACGATCACTGGGTTCGTCCGTCTACTGATAAGAATCCGCGTATTCAAGTTCAGTTAACCGGCTATGGAATGCGCTATGCGGCAATTAGGCGGCCAATTACAAACTCGAATACACACGACTACGTTCGCATAACCACATATGTTGCCCCCTTTACCGCACTTATCCCACCAAACAGCTCATATAACGTAGCGAGCGTGATAGTTCCTCGAAATGATACGAGCAGTTACTTCCATTTTATCGCGTGGGCAAATGAAGATAAGCTTGGAATCGAGACTGATGCTTGGCGCAAGTTCTGCGTTCTCGTCCTCGGTGACGACGTCGATGCGAATTTTAGACCCATCAAGCGCAACGCTGGCAATGATTATCTCCAGGATAGAGATTTGATGGAAACCGGCCATTTCACCGGGATTCCTGGTATCCCGAACCAGGATATCGCGATGTGGGAATCCATGGGATCTATTGCGGATCGAACGCAGGAGCGGCTAGGGGCAAGCGATATTGCAATTGTTCAGTTTCGGCGGTTAATGCTCGAAGCCGTTCAAGAGTTTGAAAAGAGCCAACAGGTAATTGGCCAAGTCGAGCCAAAGCTCCCGCAAGCCAAGCTTTGTTCATATCAGGGCGTTGTGGAAAAGACCTTGCCGTGGCGAATGCTTGGCGCCTCAGACGAAGAGGTCGCAGTCCTCCAGGGACTGGAAGAAGACGAGACCGAGAAGGAAATGGCCGGGGCGGCGGCTTAGCTGTCGCGTCGAGTTAGATTGCTTCTCAAATAAAACTTGGGCTTTAGTCGATCAATGGGGCCCGCTTGGCTTTGGCGAAGAACCCAAACACTAATACAGAACCAAAGATGTCGCTTATACGCTTGGAAGCCAAGGAAGACGAGAAGACTGGTCTCTTCTATCTTGAGATCTATCATCCTGCTGACGCCGAACAACCGCTTGTAACCACTGAGCCGCGCTACAAAACGGCGGCAGCGGCAGAAAACGATTTCATTGCCATAATCGCTACAAAAACGAACTTGCTCAGATGAAATCGCTGAATGCAGCGGAGGGGTGCGTCCCCGCGCCGCCACCTTGAGGCCCTTTCAAACGCGCTGCCGTCTTTAAGCGGAAAAACCGGGCTAGACTGATACGCTGGCGCAAATTTCCTGTCTCCGATGCACGACGAGCAGGGGACAGGCTTTGCTCGGCATATATCGTGTAATGGGCATACAGTCGAAATTCGAATTGAGTGAATTCAGTAAGATAGCCGGACCATAGAGGACGTACGCTTGGTGCCGCACTGAATCGCTACCCGCTATATGATAGTGAGATTTCTCCATTCGACTTCGCGGATTCTAGGATCGCTAGACAAATCTCCAGCGTTGCAAGTCCCCATTGGCCAGAATGTAGCGGAACTCTGCCGTTAACAACGGCCTCATATAGTTCATCAACTACTTCGGCACGCGGCACGCGAGGCTCCGGGATTTCTTCGAACCACCTTTCGTCGTCACCGTAAACGAAAATCCCATTCGGCATGGGCCGAAGATCAGCGCGCTCGCAACTAACGATAAAGAGCCCAAAATGATTGTGCGAAATGTCTGAACTGAGTGAAAATTCCTCTCTGCCAACGGTCCCGTAGGCCCGCCGATTCTTCATGTTGGTCTCATCTTCCGGCGACCTTGCCTCTTTTAGTGCCCGGCGGGCCTGGCCGTAAACATCTGGGTCGCGCCGTTGCCCGAGTTCGCCACGCCATCCATTAAATTCGTCGCTGTCAAAGTGAGCATAACCACTATATGTAAGCGACGCGAAACTGGCGTCCGAAAATAATACTTGCGCATTGTAGGCGCCTTCTGTTGGGCGTTTTGGGTCCCATATGCCAGTCACGGCGCGCACGCACCGCGCAGGCGAAGTCGCTAATAGTCGTACAATGTCGATTTGATGTGCGGCTTGGCTAAAAACCACTCCTCCGCCGTGGAGTGTGTCAAGTTCTTCCGGGCGCCGCGGTCGGTACAGAAAATCGGTAAAGTTTATCGCGTTGATCATCCTGACACTTCCGAATGAGCCGGATGAAATGAGTTCGCGCGTTTTCAGGTAGGGTAGGTCGTAGCTGTGGCTGTGTCCGACGAGAAGATGGATACTGGCTGCTTTCGCGGCGGAGATCATTTCGAGGCAATCGTCTGTGGAGAGAGCCATCGGCTTCTCGACAAGGACGTGTTTCCCATACGCTGCCGCAATTTTTACATGAGCTACGTGATATTGATGAGGCGAGGCGACATAGACTGCTTGAACACTGGGGTCGGCACATAGTTCTTCAATTGTGTCATATCCCTTCGCTTCGAATTCTCTCGAAAAGCTTTCAACAGCCTCGTGGCGAGGATCAGTTGCGGCAACGAGCGCAATCTTTGGATGAGCTACGAATGTAGGCAGCATAAGCGTGAATGCTCGGCCAAGTCCAACGATGCCAAGACGAAGAACGTTATCCAAGACGCCAACCTCCGGCGATCATATATCTAGGGTAATTGATGCGCTCTTTGCGCGAGATACGCAGATCATGATTTCGTTCTTCTGTTCCTTGTCGGAAAGAACGAGATCTCGGTGATCGGGAGTGCCGTCCGTAAAGCGAACTCGACATGTTCCACAGGTGCCGCTCTCGCATGAACTGGCTAATTCGTGTCCATGCACGCGAAGTGTATCAAGGATGGAGGCGCCGACATCCACGGTATATACGTTCCCGCTTCGCGCGAGCTTGACTTCAAAGGGCTTGTCGTCAGGTTTCGATGTGGTTCCAACGCCAAAATCTTCGAAGTGCACTGCAGTTTCCGGCCAGTGGCCAGTCATATCGCGAACGCTATCCATTAATCCGCGAGGGCCGCAGCAGTAGAGATGGGCCCCTTTCTGCTCTTCAAGTATTGGCCACAGATCATAGGCCTGATCCCGATCGCCATTGTCGTTGTGAAGCACGACCGTTTGCGCGAATGCAGCCGCTTCGAATTCTTCCCGGAATGCCATCATTTCTGGGGTGCGCGCGAAATAGAAGAGCTTGAAGTTCTGCTTTCCGTTCCGAACGCATTGCAAAATCATTGACCTTATGGGTGTAATGCCAATCCCGCCCGCAACGAAGATGTAGTTCCTTGGTTCGGCCGCCGACATCTCAAATTCGTTTGCCGGCGCCTCCACGGACACAACGTCCCCAACATTAACGTCTCTGGTAAAGCTTAACGAGCCTCCGCGGCCGTTCTTTTCCTGCTTGATGGCTATGACGTAGCGGTCGCGTTCGCTGCTATCGTTGCACAAGGAGTAGCGGCGTTTTTGTCCAGAAGGCGTTGAAACCGTTATGTGTGAGCCGGCCGTGAATGCGGGCAGTTCGGTGCCCTCATGGGACCTGAGTTCAAACATGAAAATGCCATCGGCAATTTCGTCTTTTTTTGAGACCCTCACAATGAGTTCGCTCGTGCCTGATTCTGACTTCATAGCCATCCTTTTACAGAAACTTAGAATACTAAGTAACGGCCTTCAAGTCCTAGATTTCTAGAGCGGGGATAGTTGGGATGCCTTTCTGCCTCTGTGACAGAAGCCGGCTAGTTCCGGTGCTTATCAATAGTGCGCAGCAAACTTGTCGACACGCTCTCCAGCGTCCCGGACGGAGAATCTGAAGCGGATCGACTGTTTGTAGCCTCTGCAAGCGCTGTCATGACCGATGCGCTGGCGACTGGGGAACTTGGGAAGAAAGAACGGAAGTTGGCTAGTTTTAATGCTGTCTTGGCCACATTTTGATGCGCCCCGGGGACGTCGTTAAATCAATTGCTCAAACAAGGACCATTATCCTATAATTGCACGTGGGTGTCCGAAATACGATTCCGCGGATGGGTTGCAAAGGAGCTAACGAGGTGACTGGCAGTCAAGGAACGAAGAAAAAAGTCCAGCCGCGCCAAACTCGTGTGAAAATGTCGGCCGAGATCGATTTACCTTTCGAGGAGAGCGTAGGGTACCAGGTTCGCGCCACCCACCGAGCCTTGCAGCGTTTCTTACAGCTTAAAATCGAACCCTACGGCGTCAGCCTTGGGATGTGGTATTTCCTGCGCGCCCTTTGGAACGAGGACGGGCTAACCCAGCGGGAGTTATCAAGACGGGTGGGCACAACGGAGCCCACTACTCTGACCGCAATCTTAAGTATGGAGCGCAGTGGTCTCATTCGACGAGCGCAAAACAAGAATGATCGCCGTCGTATGCATGTCTATCTCAGTCCGAAAGGACGGGACTTGAAAAGCGAATTGATGCCTCTTGCGCGGTCTGTGGTAGCGACGGCAGTCCATGGGTTTTCTGCTGCCGAGACAAAGAGTTTGCTGGCTGCGCTTGCAGATGTTCAGCGAAATATCCAAGCCAGCTTGTCTCAACTTGATGAAACACGATTGATTTAGCCATAGCGTCGTTCAGACGTCTGTACCCTGGCCTCGCTTTCGCTTTCTGTTAAAGACGCGCCATTACCCAGCAACATCGTCCCATGATGTTTCCTGGAATAGTCGTTTCGCGGGTGCCGGCGGCAGTTCTATTGATGCTCACCCAGGATCATCAATCTGCTGCTTTTGTCTTCTGCAGAGGGTGACGAGCCGCTCGACCATGGCGCTTTTGGGCTCGGCTAGATCCGCGATGACATTGAAGTGGTGTTTGCCCGGCACAGCTTCGTAGCTGGTTTTCACGCCTTCGGCGCCCCATGTGTCGGCAATCGCTTTCGATTGCCGTACGAATTCTGGCAATTCGGCGGCTCCGACGATCACATCGAGCGTCTTGCCTGTCGGTGCTGGCCAGAACAGCGGTGATGATGCGCGCGCGCCGGCATTGTCCAGCTTGTAATCGGCGTTCATGTCGGTGTGGACCAATGGTGTGAGGTCAAACACACCCGAGATGGCCAGACCGGTCGGCAAAAGATCACGCGGCGCACCTGCGTCGAGCTTGGTCCAGTCAGTTGCCATCACGCAAGCCGTTAGATGACCGCCGGCGGAGTGGCCATACACCGTCATGTGCCGGGCGAATCGCTTCCACAAAAACAGTGTCGCAGCGCGCATTTGTTCAATGATTTCGGCGAGGGTTACTTGCGGGCTAAGGTCGTACCCGGCCATCGCGACATTAATTCCGCGCTCAGTCAGCCCGCGAGCAAGATGGCTATGTTCCTTCGGGCTGAGGGCCCGCCAATAGCCGCCATGAATGAAGATGGCCCACGGCGCGTCATTCTCACCGTGAAAAAGATCAACAATCTGTCGGCTGGTTGAGCCATAGCGTACGTCAAGTTCAGCCCGTCCCTGCCTGGACATAGCGTTGCGATAGGTTGCGGCGTCCTTTTCCCATTGCGCAATGATTTGCGGGAGTTCGGGCACGTGCGCCCGGTTATTGTAGGCTGCGTTATTGTCGATCGTCATTAGTGTCTGTCCATCTGGCGCGTCATATTCGCGCCTAGCTTTGAAGGGGCCGGTGCAGCCGCTTTTCGGCTGCCGCAACCTCAGGGCCATACGCCTTGACGTCTCAATGGCGCACAGATAATTAGTTATCTAATTAATCAATTCGACCCCTTGGCGCAAGACTTGCGCCAAGGGGGAAAAGCTTCGGAAATTGAGGGTGCTGGGTTCACGGCGCCATGCTCACCGAGCGGGGAAGAGAAGCGCTCATGACCTCTGATATTCTGAGAACCACAAACTATCCCGATGGCGGAGAGGCGGTTCTTGAGGCATTTCGGAACATCGGCATCGATTATATTATTTCTTCCCCCGGTTCTGAGTGGCCATCACTTTGGGAAGCGCTTGCTCGCCAAAAAAGGAATGAAACTGACGGTCCAATCTACTTGGACTGCGGTCATGAAATTTTGGCAGTCACTATGGCTGCGGCATACACGCAAATAACCGGCCGAATTCAGGTCGTTGTTTTGCACGCTGGTGCAGGGCTTCTTCAAGGGGCCATGGCCATAAATGCGTGCCGCGCAATGGAAATTCCCATGCTGATTATGTCAGGAGAGGCATTGGGCTTTGGTGAGACCTCGTTCGATCCGGGCTCGCAATGGTATCGGAATCTCAGCGTTGTTGGTGGCAACCAAAGATTGGCGGAGCCCATCACCAAATGGGCGCAACAGGTTCCAAATAGCGCAACTCTCTATCAAAGCGTTGTGCGAGCCGCGGAATTGGCCCAACGCCAGCCTAAAGGTCCTACCTACCTTTGTGTATCAATGGAAACGCTACTTGAGGACTGGAAAAATCCACCTCACCGAACCGCGGTCGCAGCGAGTCCTAAGGTGCAACCACTAGAAGCTGATATCGAGAGTGTAGCGAAGCTGATTGTCGAGGCGAAGTCGCCGATAATATATGTTGAAAATCTGGGTGCCCATAACGAGGCCTTTGAGGCGTTACAAGAGTTGGCGATAGGAGCCGGGATTCCAGTTGTTGAGGGGCAGGGAGCATTTTTCGGCAACTTTCCGAAATCTAATCCTCTTTACGCTGGGCAGGATGTGAGGCCTTTCTTAGACGAAATTGACCTCTGTCTTTTAGTCGAATGTCGAGCGCCATGGTACCCTCCGAGCAATACGCCAAAAGGCGCTACTGTTGTATCAGTAGCGGAGAATTCGCTTAAAAATCATATGGTCTACCAAACGATGTACGCGGACCGATATCTCGAAGGTGACGTGGCGTCGATTCTGAAGTTGCTGAGCCAATCCGTTCAGCGCGCCGGGTTGCAGACGAGGGCGAAAGAGCAACGAACAAGGCTGTGGGCCGACAGGCACAGAAGCAATCTTGAGGTTCTGGCCGCGGCAGAAGCAGAAGCGGAACAAAGCGAAATAATATCCGTTCCTGCTCTGGCGAAGGCGATGCGAGAATGTTTGCCGCAAGAGAGTGCCTACGTTGATGAGACCATTATGCACTCCAATGCTTTGCGCGCGCATCTGAATTGGCGTGACCCTCAAACCTTTTTCAGAGCCCCAAGCGGCTTGGGTCAAGGAGTTGGCTACGCGTTAGGGGTTAAGCTTGCGCTCCGTGAACGATTTGTTGTCTTTCTCGTCGGAGACGGCACGTTCATGTACAATCCGATCATACCCGCGCTGGCCTTTGCGGAAGAGCACAAGCTGCCGGTGCTTGTCATCGTGCTGAACAATTCAAAGTATTCTGCAATGCAGTATTTTCATGATCGATTCTACCCAAGCGGGGTTTCGATGATGGATCAAAGCTATTTTGGGGTGAATATCACAGGTTCAAAATACGAAGAAGCAGCGAACTTAGTAGATGGGTATTCGAAACGGGTTCTCGTCACTAGCGAACTTCGCGACGCGCTCCTTGAGGCAAAGCGCTATGTGCTTGGCGGGAAATGTGCCGTGTTGAACATCGAGATGCCGGAGTTGGGCAGCGCGCAAACTCTAAGGTGAGAGTGGCTAAGTTCACGCAGATCATCGGCTGGTGAGGAACTCAATCGTCTAGGTTCCCTTGGGGTATTTCTACCTGCCGACCAAACACTAATGCCATATTGCCTTCAATCCGCTTAAGCACGGATTTGAAGGTCTCTAGCTCGCTTTTAGGGATGTCTTTGATGCCCCATTTGATTAGCTCAAAAGCAAACGGGAGAAGTTCGTCGCGGAGCTGTGTACCCTTTGGCGTAACCGACAGGAGAATTTGTCGCATGTCAGTCTTGTTTCGTGTGCGCTGAATATACCCAGTTCGTTCCAACTGAGAAAGCGCGATCACCGCGGCGGGTTCTGTAGAGCCGATGCGCTTGCAAAGTTCGCGCTGCGTAATCTCATCCTCAATCCAAAGAGATCGAAGGAAGATCCAATGCGAATAGCCCAGACCCTTCGGACGCATCTGTTCTTGCATCGCCAAACGAAAATAGCGTGATGTCCGACGAAGCAGCAGAGGGATATTGTCATGCAGAGGATCACGTATCGCTTGCAGATCGCTCGATCCTTGACGATCTCGGGTCGCAAACTCTTTCGTTCTAGATTCCAAGTTCGCACGAGCATTTTTTAGGCGAGGACTCGTTGGCCGTCTCGGCAAATGAAATGCTCCAGATCGAGAACAATAAAAAGTGCTTGACCAACCTATAGGTGAGCAAACTTGCGGTCAATCGCCCGTGCTCTCATGACTGGTGCATTGCTTTGTTCATTCGAAAGCACCGCGCCGATCGACACAATGGCGTTTCGGGTGAGCCGCGTGGGAAGTGAGGATGTCAGTTCACCTTTAAACTGACGAATAAGAATATTTCTTGACAGCATGAGGCTAAGGAATGTTTAGTTAGATAACTAATTAATAATTGGTCCGGCCGGCGCCCGTTGGGGGCAGGCCGCGGGGAGGAGTGCGGTTGTGCGAGACGACGATATTCCATGGACTAACATCCATGATGAAGCGGCGCTCCTGACCAAGGCTGCCTGGCCGACATCGGATCGATCTCCCGAAGGTCGGCCGCCGACGCTCCACCCCAAAAGTGATTTAGAACCGGAGAGGAAGATGGCTGAAGTTCTTGTGTGTCGTGCCGATGAGTTGAAATCAGGCTCACGAATCATCACGGTTGATAATGTTGAGATCGGTGTTTTCCGATACAAAGATGGCTTCGTTGCTTATAAGAATCTTTGCCCGCATCAAGGCGGACCCGCCTGCGAAGGAATGATTATTCCTCGTGTCGTCGCAGTTTTGGATGCAGATCAAGCCTTCAAGCGTAATGATTTCGACGAAAATGAGCCGCACTTTGTATGTCCGTGGCATGGATATGAATATCGGCTTGCGACGGGCGAATGCGTTGGCGACTCGACTATCCGTCTAAAGCGGTATGATACGATCGAGCGCGATGGTTGCGTCTATGTCCGTGTCTGAGACAACGCTCCAGGAAGCAGCTGGTATTCTGAATGCGGTTGTCGCGGGGCCGGTCGATATGATTTCGGATGCGGCGTTGCAGACGATTCTTACTAGCGCCGTTCGAGCTTACGCTGCACGCGTAGAACGCGGCGGCGGCTTGGCTCCATTCACCCCCAATGCGGTTACGGCGACCGATGTTGCCATAACTGCGACAGCGATGCTTGAAGCGGTGAATGTAGGAATCTTTGAATTGAGCATGTGGCAGTCCGTAAAGGGTCAGCGAGCCACTTAGTAGCTGTATTGGCGAGGCCGCTTGCTCGCCGAGAAGAACGATAAGAGAGGAATTGCTATGACATACGTCGATGTAAAAGGGCAGATCGATCAGACGCTTCACGATCCGTCGGTCGAAGAGTTCAACACAACGAAGCTCCTTAGGAACGCGGCCCGGCAGGCGGAACAGCGCAACTATAAGGACTTTTTGATCGTCGATTGCGATTCGCATCACTATGAAACGGATTTGTTGCCGGAAATTCTGCGTTTTATGGAGGATCCGGTTATCAAGCATGCTGGGCTTGCGCGAGGCCAACTTGGGCGCAGCGGTCTTGTTCCTCACATGGTTGGTTCACAAGACATGGCGGGAAGAATTACTCGGTATCCTGGTCGAGCAAACGAGAAGACGCCACCTGAGGAGCATCGTGAGATTACGCTGATGCGGCGTTGGATGGATGCTCTCGGCGTCGATATGGCCTGCATGTTTCCTACTCCCATGCTCGGATTGTCGACACATCCGCAGCTCGATGTCGAGGTTGCCCTTGCAAGGGCCTACAATCGGTGGCTTTGCGAGGTCGTTCTTGCGAGGGATCCGCGTCTCTGCTCCATGCTCTATCTGCCCCTTAATGCTCCAGACGAAGCGTTGCGCATGGTGGAGGAGTTCTCTGGGAAGACCGGAGTGATCGGCTTCATGGCGACAGGCAATCGCAACAGGCCAGTACACGACAATGCCTATATGAAGGTCTATTCTGCGCTCCAGGAACGCGATCTGCCTCTCGCGTTCCATGCTATCTACAATTGGAATGACCAGTCACTGGCTCAACTCAATAAGTTCATTTCAGTTCACGCCTTAGGTTTTACGCTCTGCAATATGGTCCACATGACAAACTGGATCATCAATGGTCTGCCGGAGCGATTCCCTAAGCTGAAGACTATTTGGATTGAGAGCGGATTGGCATGGATCCCATTTCTCATGCAACGTCTCGATAATGAATATATGATGCGGACGTCAGAGGCGCCTCTGTTGAAGCGAAAGCCGAGCGAGTACATGCGCGAGATGTTCTATTCGTCTCAGCCGATGGAAATGGTCGGCAATATAGAGATGTTGGAATCGACATTTAAGATGATCGGAGCTGAGACGCAACTGCTGTACTCGTCCGATTATCCGCATTGGGACATGGACCTTCCCAGCACGATCTATGACCTGCCCTTCCTAAGTGAGAACGCAAAGCGGAATATCCTGGGCGGGAATGCTCAGCGTCTATTCAAGCTTAACCCGGTCTTCTCTGACGTGAAACTCGCCGCCCGCCAGACGGCGGCGGACTAGCCTATTACGCCAAGTAGAATGGACCTGTTTCGGGTGCCCGGGGCGAATGAGGCCATCTTGTTCAAATTATTTGTCGTTTACGGATGAACGCTATGAAACCATTTTTGGTTGGAGATGAGTGGCGATCTGAAGGGCGGGGGGCTCTCACTTCGATCTGCCCCACTGACGGATCGATTGTGGCTGAAGTTGCGATAGCGTCCGCCCAGGATGTCGACGATGCAGTGAATGCTGCACGCGCAGCTTTCGAACTGCCAGCGTGGCGCGAGATGCCCAGCTATAAACGCGCAATGCTGTTGTCTAAGTTCGCAAGTCTTATTGAGCGGGACGCCCACCACCTTGCGACGATTCAGACAAAGGACAATGGGAAGCCTCTAAAGGAAAGTCTTGCTCAGGCGACTGCGGCTGCGGAGTTCTTTCGTTTCTTTGCCGCTGGGGCCGAGACGTTAGAGTCAAGTGTTGTTCCCAGTCGCGGCGAGTACTTCGGCTTCACCGAGTATGAGCCTGTCGGTGTTGTGGCTGCGATCACGCCCTGGAATTCGCCGCTCACGCTGGAAGCGCAGAAGCTGGCGCCCATCCTAGCTGCAGGAAATGCTGTTGTCTTAAAGTCATCGGAAGTGACCCCCCAGATTGGCCTTGAGTATGCTCGTCTAGCCTTGGAAGCGGAGTTCCCGCCGGGTATCGTGAACGTCGTCACGGGGCAAGGGGACGTTGGTCGCGCATTGGTGGAACACCCTGGCGTCGACATGATAACGTTCACTGGTGGAACCAAGACAGGGCGGAATATCGCCAAGGCGGCAGGTGCCCGGGGAGTGCCCGTTGTTCTTGAATTGGGTGGAAAGTCACCGAACGTTGTCTTCGCGGACGCCAATCTTGAACATGCACTTCATGGCGTGATGGCTGGAATTTTTCACAACGCCGGCCAATCCTGCATTGCGGGGTCCCGAGTGTTTATCGAGCGGGCGATTTACCACAAGTTCGTAGAGCTCTTGGTAAAGGCTGTTAAAACGTTGGTCGTTGGGGACCCATTCGACTCCCGCACTGACGTTGCGTCGCTTTCAAGTTTCGAACATCGCGACCTTGTCGAAGCGATGCTTTCAACTGACTCATCCATCGAAGTTCTTTGCGGGGGTAAACGGCCTTTTGGTGAGAAGTACAACGTGGGCGCCTTTTTTGAGCCGACGGTACTCGCGGTGGAGAATGATCATCCATTGGCTCAACAAGAGATATTTGGTCCCGTTGCCTGTGTTATTCCGTTTGACGATGAGGAACAGCTCGTCAATCTTGCGAATTCAACCGAATTTGGGCTTGCCTGTGGTGTATGGACGGAAAGCTTTCCGAAGGCTCTGAGGATGGGGCGGCGAATTCGGTCTGGAATGGTGTGGGTAAACACTTACAAGATTACAGCCGTGAACATGCCTTTCGGCGGCGTCAAAGCGAGTGGTTACGGACGAGAATGCGGCATAGCGGGAATGCGAACGTATATGGCCGAGAAGAGCTACTACGTCTCGACAAGTAGAGCGCCCATTCCATGGCCCCGATCCGAGATGTTTGCTGTCTAAAAGAGCAGTGTTCAACAGGAGGCGTTTGTTCGCCCATCACTGAGCGCCAGAATATCCACTCAAGTAAGCTCAATCGTTCTGATTGGTGCGGTATCGCACGTAGATGCAAGTACAAGGCTGCAAGAGCGGGCGGGAATGAGGTGAAGTCAATCCAGGTAACGCTTCGCGGGACTTCGTCCTTAGGCGTTGCATTGAGAGTTCGTTGTCTGGATACCGTCATCAAGCGTGTGATGGGCTGATTTGTGCCGTGATCACAATGATGCGTTGAACATTCGGCTATCCGGATTTTCGTGTGGAATCGTTTGAAGGATTCCAGCGGGCGATCAGGTCCGCCGCACGATGTCTGCAGAGTGACTTGCCGCTGACAGGTCAGTCCGGGCCGCCGGCGCCGGCCAAGCCGTCGCACCGCGACCCCGTGCGTCGCACGGGCTTCCGGATCCGGGCTGACGTCCGGATGTGGCGGCGAATGCCAAGCTTCGGGGCTTTGAAACCGCATCGAAGGTCCGCCCAGCTTCCGATTTCAGCAAGCAGCGCGCGATTCCTTCCATCGGCCGCGCAGCCATCCTTCATCGGAAGCCGGCAGGACATCCTTGAGCTTGCAGCGCGCCGCCAGTCCGCGGCGCGCAATCTCCGCATTCTCGACGATGGTGAGGCCGATCGTGCCAGGATTGAGGTCGATGCCGACAACCCGTCCGGGCATCGCCTTGACAGGCCGCAGGCGCTCGGGATGGTCCGGCAGGTCCAGCTGGTCGATCGTTACATGCAGCTTGGTACCGGCGACCGGAAGGTGGCGTTGATCTGTTTGCTGTGTCCTGGCGCAGAACCTCGCCAGCGCGCCCGCGTATCTCGGCGAGTTCAAGATCAACCGCACGCCGAACGAGCTTCTGGCTGGCCTTGCGGCCGCTCTGGAGCATGGCGAAGCGGCACGACCGCCCATCCTCGGGCAATCGGAAATGCCAGTTGCCGAAGTAATTGCGATCGCCACGGGTGCAGACAGCCGCAGGCGCCGCGCGCGCCATTGCGCATTGTCGATCAGCCCCTTCTGACGCCGCTGCATGTCCTTGGCGCAGCCTTGGAAGCGACCGAGGCTGTCACCACAAAAGCGGCCTAGTGTTCCGACTGAGATCATCGTGTCAAAACGTCCCATGCCCAGAAGTAGGTCCCTGTCCTGATATCTAAACTTTGACGCTTTCCAGCGTCGACGGATGGAACAGATCCTCTACCGTCACCAGCTTCGACGACAGCCCTTGCGCATGATGGTGACGGAAGAACGTCTCCAGCACATGCCGGTTGGCCGGCACGCCATAGGACCAGTAATCCTCGCCCATCAGTTCCTTGGCTTCCATCACGCGCTCTTCGGCGAAGGGCAGTGTCACCTTGGTCGCCGACGGCTCACTGAGGTGCGCGACGGCCTTGGCCTTTGACTGCTCGAACGCCTTCAGCGCCGCGGCCGGCAGCCACGGATGCTTCTCGGCCAGCTCGCGCCGCACACCGACAATGTGCATGATCGGGAAGATCTTGGTGCGGCAATAATAATCCTTCGCCGCCACGATCGGATCGGGGAACAGCCAGCCGACATTCGGCGTATCCGCCGGCAGCGCCGGCGCACGCGGCGCCATGAAGGCATCGATCTCACCGGATGCCAGCATGCCGGAAATGGTCTTGCCCTCCGGCGCGTCGATGAGCGTGACGTTCTTCGGCAGGTTCAGCTTGATCTTCTCCGGCCGACCCGGCTCGGCGATGCCGCCACGCACGAAGGTGACGTCAGACGGCTTCACGCCGAATTCGTCTTCCAGCAGCGCCCGCGCCCAGACAACGGCGGTGAGCTGATATTCCGGCAGGCCGATACGCTTGCCCTTCAGGTCTTCCGGCTTCTTGATGCGATCGGTGCGCACATAGAGCGAGGTATGCCGGAAACAGCGCGACAGGAAGGCGGGAATGCCGACATACGGGAAATTGCCGTCGGCGACTTTCACCGTCGAACTCGACAGCGACATTTCGCAGATATCGAAATCGGCATTGCGGAACGCGCGAAAGAAAATCTCTTCCGGCGACAGCGTCATGAATACCGGATCAACGCCATCCATCTGCACGGCGCCATCGATCAACGGGCGGTTGCGGTCGTAATCGCCGATGGCGATCGAAAGAGATAGTTTTGGAATCTGCGCCTCCCGTCGGATGACTTATGAAAAGAGTAGGTTCTTGCCATTCGCTGTTGTCTTCGAATATATAAACTTAGAACACTAAGTAAAGGCCATGCTTTTAGTGCATTGGTGATTTAGGAGAAAAGCCGCGGCTCGAGCCCATGAACCGGGCTACTTTCATGAGGTGCGCACAGTTTACTTTATTAGCGAGGGTCGCCCGACCAGCCTAGCTGATGAAGATGGACGGCTAGGGTTCGTAAGCGCAGGTGCTCAATGGCAACAAAAAGCAAGCTTGTTTTCTTTGAAAAGTGGGTCTCCCCCGTCGCTGAGCGCATGCTCAAGCCGCAATCGAACATCGACCTGATAATGCTGAAATATTCAAGGCCAGAGGCAGAGAATTGGTCAGAATTGGCGACGGCTCATGGATATCAGGTACAAGCACGTACCGAGCTTAAGGCTCCTTGGTTTGGAAATGGTGAACTCTTAAAGCGATGTCCTGGCTTAGTGGCTCTGAGTTCTACGGGGGCGGGGCACGATGTCATAGACGTCGGAGCGTGCGATGCCGCCGGCGTGATTGTTGTTAATCAATCTGGCTCTAATCGTGAGGCTGTAGCCCAGCATACGCTTGGTCTTATGATCTGCTTATCAAAGAAGATCAGCCTGGCAGATCGTATGATGCGGAGATCTTCGGTCCCGGCTGAACGATACGCCTTGGCTGGAAATGACCTCACAAATCGAACAGTGGGTATAGTTGGAATAGGCCATATTGGGACTAGAGTCGCGGAACTGTGTGGAGGTCTATTTGGGATGACAGTGTTGGCGTACGATCCTTTTCTCTCCTCGGATCAAATTGCAGCTCGCGGCGCCAAGAAAACGAATCTAGTCGAGCTTCTTGAGAGATCAGATTTTGTGACATTGCATTGTCCGCGATCGGCTGAAACGCTGGATATGTTCGGAACGGAGGAATTCAAACTGATGAAGCGCAGCGCCTTCTTCATCAATACCGCAAGAGGTGGGATTCATAACGAAGAAGAATTGGCTCAGGCGATCGCACGAGCTTACATCGCTGGCGCAGGTATTGATGTATTTCTCCAAGAGCCAACCCCGTATGACCACCCTTTGCTTCAGTTTGATAATGTTGTTGTGACACCCCACAATGCTGGGATCACCCATGAAGCGTTGGAGATGATGGCGTCAAGCGCAGCATCTCAGTGGATAGATGTGTTCTCTGGAAAGGTGCCTCCGAGACTCGTCAACCCACAGGCTTGGTCTCGGTATAGCGCGCGATTTAAGGAGATTTTTGGATCAACCCCTGCGCAACTGCCCCAATAGCGGGACTTTACAAATGACGACAAAACTTACCGTGGGAATAGTGTCACGGACATTCTTCAACGTGTCTTATTGGGCGGCGATCGAGAGGGGTTACTTTTCGAACGAAGGGATCGAAGTAGAAACAATAATCTACGGAAATCGGTCGCAGGTTCCTTTGTTGCTGGGTGGAGACCTCAATATTGTTATCGGCACGCCCGAGGCGGCAATTGAGAATGCGGTGAGTGGTGGGACCCTTCGCATTATCGGCGGCAATACCGGCAAGCTTACTCATTCACTAATCGCAAGGGGTCGGTTCGAGCGTGTCGAAGATCTGCGCGGAGCAACAATCGGCATTTTAAATATGACCGAAGGCACGTTCTTCCAGATCAAGGAAATGTTGTCGAAACATGGTCTCAGTTATCCTCGCGATTATCGAGTTAAGGAGACCGGTGGAGTACCCCCGCGTCACAAAGCGCTCATCGACGGAACGATTGATGCGGGTCTCCAATCGATCCCGTGGAGCTACGTTGCCGAGGAAGTAGGGCTGAGGAATCTCGGAAGTATTGTCGATTACATCCCAGATTGGCAGTTTGTGTCGATTAATACGGATACCCGATGGGCGCGGTCGAACCGTTCAACGGTCGTTGGCTTCCTGAGAGCGATGATTCGTGGGACAGAATGGGTGTTTCGTAACAAGCAAGGCGCGGCAGAAATTGCAGCAAGGGAGTTGCCCACGCCCCTAAAGTATGCCGAACGGGCGTGGGAATACTACACAGAGACAAACGCTATTACCCGCGATGTTTCGATCAGCCAGCCAGGCTTAGCGAAGGTGATCGATGTCCTCATTGCAGAGCGGATCCTGCCAGAGGCAGCATCCCGCGATCCGGGCGCCTACGTGGAACCGGACTATCTGCGCGAAGCGAGGCGCCTATCACAATAGTTGAGGGCGATATTCTGTTGTGAATTCGCCTGCTTAAGGGGCGCGGCTTTTAGAAATCTCGCGGCCACCGCCACTGTATTGCTGCGGCGCACAATCGACTCTTCTTGACATCTTGATCTAGATTAGATACTTAGAAAACTAAGAGTCTTGATGGTTAGAACACTAAGTGTCGCGACTTGAGAGGCTAAGAAACATAATCGACAGCGCGAAGCTGCTCTTCAGGGAGGGAATTGTGGAAGAAATCAAGATCTGGACACGAGCATTTGCGCTCCGGCTCAATGCAGCATGATGCCTACAACTTCGATGGAACTGGGCGGCTTTTCAGAAAGCATCTCTGCTTCAAAGAATTCGTGAACTGGCAAGGTTAGAGCGCTTAGGCGAAAGCGGTTCGCTTAAGATCATCAACATCTGTGATCGTGGAATAGCTATGACTAAGAAGAGCCTTAAAATCGGAGGCGCTGTTGAACGCTTAGTGCGCGACGCGCTTGTTGGGCTATTTGCGCTATTGATTGTCGGAATGATCGGTCATTCTGAAGCAATTGCGCAGAACTACCCATCGCGATCGATTAGAATTATTGTTCCGTTTACGGCCGGCGGAGGCAATGATGTGCTCGGACGAACAGTTGCTCAGAAGCTCCAGGAGGCTTGGGGGCAGCCGGTTGTCGTTGAAAACAAGCCGGGCGCGGGAGGCAACATTGGTGCGGACCTCGTAGCGAAATCGCCAGCAGATGGCTACACCCTCCTGATTGCCGCGAATAATATACTTTCCATCAATCCCACGCTGAACGATGGAACGCCATTCGATCCATTAAAAGATTTTGCGCCAATCAGCTTGGTTGGAACAATTCCGGTCCTGTTGGCTGTCCCTTCTACTCTTCCCGTGAAGTCGGTTAAGGAGTTGATCTCTCTCGCAAAAAGTGACCCGGAGAAGTTGACGTTTGGCTCGGCCGGATACGGCACGCCGCAGCATCTTTCCGGCGATCTTTTCGCATCAATGGCCGGAGTAAAGATGCAGCATGTGCCCTATCGCGGGGCAAGCCCGATGATCACCGATTTGATTTCAGGCCAAGTTCAATTAGCGTTTGGCGCCATCAATACGATGCTTCCTCTCGTCAAGGATAGAAAGTTACGCGCTGTAGCAGTTACGAGCGACAAGCGGTTGCCGTACTTGCAAGACGTCCCTACAGTTTCTGAGGACCTGCCCGGTTTTGAAACCGACATTTGGATCGCACTCGTTGCACCAGCGGGCACTCCTCGGGATGTCGTGGTGAAAATCAACGAGGAGGTTCGGAGAATCTTCACTCTTCCAGACGTACGAGAACGCTTGGCCGCTCAAGGAATTGAACCAAAGACCAGTACACCGGACGATCTCACTGCGTTGGTGAAGTCCGACCTCGCGAGATGGGCCAAAGTCATCAAGGACACTGGTGAAAAATCGAAACAATAACGGCCGAACGGACACGGTACAGAGAGCGATAGCGATCAGGACGCTATTGAGGCGCACCATGCCTCGATAGCTACTGACACGCCTGTACAGCGTACCTAGCGGCTCAGGACCCGACAGCATGCATCTCGCCTCATCGCAAGAACGCGATTCGGTTTTGACCGGTAGTGCGCGCGGGGCATTCGGAGGAACGCGTGAAATATTCCAATCTTGGTGATTCAGGGATCAAGGTTTCAAAGCTTTGTTTGGGAATGATGTCGTTTGGCGAACGCGAGTGGCAGAAATGGACGCTGCCATCCGAAGCCTCGATGCATTTTGTAAAGCGATCCCTGGAGGCGGGCATCAATGTTTTCGATACCGCTGATTTTTACTCATACGGTCGCAGCGAGGAATTTCTAGGGAATGCGATTCGTAGCCTTACTGATCGGAAGAAGGTTGTGATTTCTACGAAAGCGGGGTTGCCGATGAGCCCTGACCAAAATGACCGAGGATTGTCTCGGAAGCACCTTTTGGATTCTGTCCATGAATCGCTGAAGCGACTACAAACTGACTACATTGATGTTTTTATGATCCACGAAGAGGATCCGTTCACTCCTATTGAAGAAACAATGGGCGTGATGGCGGAATTGGTACGCAGCGGCAAGGTGCTGTATGTAGGCTTCTCTAATCTGCCTGCCTGGAAAGCGGCGCATGCCGTCTATTTTGGAAAGTACGCATGTAACGCCAAGCCAAGAGTGGCGCAAATTCAGTACAACTTATGTTATCGAGAGGATGAGCGTGATCTAATTCCGCTATGTCGGCACGAAAATCTTGGCATAATGGTCTATTCGCCTTTGGCTCGCGGCTGGCTCGCAGGGAACCGCACGGGTGGCGCTTTGAGTGAACGCGATGCGTTGAGGGCTGAAACAGACGCGAAGGCGCATTCGCTTTATGGAACGAGTCAGGATCGAGCAATTCTGAACGTCGCAAGTGACATTGCGGCACGCCTGAATGTACCCGTCGCGCGTGTCGCAATGAGTTGGGTGCTCTCGAATCCAGCCATTAGTACATTAATCTGCGGCGTTCTCGAAGACTCCCATTTGGATGAGGCTATTGCTGCGGTAGATTTGGAGTTGCCGTTGGAAGATTTGAAGAAACTCGAATCTTGTTACACCGCGCAGGCAACCAAGTCGACTGGACTAGCAGCCGTCCTAGGCAGCGCGAAGTAAAAAATGTCCCCGGAAAGCAAAGTCAACTGTTCGTTTTTCCGAGCCGACGTGAGAGCTTATTTGCTACATCCTTTAGTGCGGCCCCAACCGGACCGTTTGGAGAATCATTAAGAGCGCCGACAGGCCCCAGGACAGTCATTGCAACTGCGAGTTCGCTTTGGGCGTTAAATACAGGAGCACTTAAAGATACTATTCCAGGAAGCATTGTGCCCTGGACGTGTCCGAGCCCCTGCGTCCGTGTTTCGTCAATGATCTTATTTGCAATTCCCGTGTTCGCGATTTGAGGGAAGTTTTTCCTGTTCGAGTTCAACTCACGCTTGATCCATGGCTGAACAACACGTTGATGCAGAAAAGCAGCGAAAACCCTTCCTGTTGCGGAGCGCAGGACGGGTAGGACCGACCCGATGCGCACATTCACGGTGACCAATTGGCGCGACTCAAACCAGCGAACGACTGTCGGGCCGCCGCTACCCCATACGGCCAGTAGCGCAGTTTGCCCTAAGTCATTGGCAAGTTGCCGAAGTAGAGGGCTGCCAAGTTCGACCGCATCGACTCGTTGCAGTGCAACGAGACCAACCCGCAGAGCTTCACCGCCCAATCTGTAGTGGCTTGTGACACTGTCTTGTTCCACATACTCGGAGCGCGTGAGACTTACTAGGTAGCGGTGCACTTTGGCTCGGGCTAACCCGGTGGACCGCGCTATGTCTGCAAGCGAAGCTTCGCCGCCCAACTCCGCGAGAGCACTTAGGACGCGAACGCCGAGATCCACCGTCTGAACACCAAATTTTTCGTTGATCTCTACCACAGTGGCGCCGGTTTTCATGGGGGGTCCTGTCTGACCAGAGGGTTGACAAAATAAGACGCGTTTGAAAAAAAACGAAACGCGTTACAAAATAGATAGAACGACCGAGGAAACGCAACAAGTAAGGGAGGGGAGTGTGATCAGGCTTTCAACGCTTTTGGTTTTGATTTTAGCAGCGTGCTCAGGGATCGATGCCGCCACGGCGGAGGTCAAGATCGGGCTCACAATTTCAACCACTGGGCCGGCGGCCTCATTGGGTATCCCAGTTCGAAACTCCATTTCACTCTTTCCAACCGAGGCAGGCGGGGAAAAGATCAGATGGATCGTTTTGGACGATGCGTCCGACACCGCGAAGGGTGTTTCTAACGCCCGCAAGTTAATCGCAGAAGAGAACGTTGATGCGGTCATTGGCTCAAGTACTACGCCTGTCTCCTTGGCGTTGGTGGAGGTCGCCTCTGAAACGAGGGTGCCGTTCATCTCGGTAGCGAGCTCACCACGAATAGTCTTGCCGATGGATGAGAAGCGTGCGTGGATGTTTAAGACGCCACAGCATGATTTTGTTATGGCCGACGCGATAGCTGAGCACATGGCCAAGTCTGGAGCGAAAACAGCCGCACTTGTGACCTTTGGTGATTCTTATGGAGATGGATGGCTGGCTGAGATGACGCGTGCCTTAGAAAAGGCCGGGATCAAACTTGTCGCTACCGAACGATATGCGCGAACAGACTCAAGTGTAACCGGGCAGGTGCTGAAAGTTATTGCAGCAAATCCCGACGCTGTAATGATTGCTGCATCGGGGACACCGGCAGCCTTACCGCAAAAGACGCTTCGTGAAAGGGGCTACAAGAAGCCTATTTACCAAAATCATGGTGTGGCCAACACGGACTTTCTTCGCGTTGGCGGAAAGGATCTTGAGGGGACCTTTGTGCCCACTGGTCCAATGCTAGTGGCCGCCCAGCTTCCGGATAGCAATCCGACGAAGTCGATCGCCTTGGATTACGTAAAAAGATACGAAGATACATGGGGTCCCGGGAGTGTCGCGACTTTCGGCGCGCACGCGATGGATGCTGCTCTTCTTTTGGAGAAGGCCATCCCTGTTGCACTTAAGAATGCGAAGCCGGGCACACCGGAGTTTCGTGCAGCTCTTCGTGATGCCCTGGAAACTCTTAAGAATGTTCCGGTCACCCATGGGGTAGTGAACATGAGTAAGGACGATCACAACGGGTTCGACAATCGTGCGCGAGTAATGGTTGTGATCGAAAACGGCAAGTGGAAGCTTCTCCAGTAGTGAGAAAGCTGAGTAGTATTTAGGCGCCTCCAATAAGAAGAGCGGATCTTGAATACCGATATATTTCTTATCCTCTGTCAGGATGGGATCGTGAACGGCGCCGTCTACGCGCTGCTCGCGCTGGCATTGATCCTTGTTTTTGCAGTGACGAGGATCATTTTTCTTCCCCAGGGTGAGTTCATTGCATTTGGTGCACTTACCCTGGCAATGATTGAGGAAGGAAAAGTTCCTCCAACTGTATACTT
Organism: Pseudorhodoplanes sinuspersici; assembly: GCF_002119765.1. Taxonomy (NCBI): domain Bacteria; kingdom Pseudomonadati; phylum Pseudomonadota; class Alphaproteobacteria; order Hyphomicrobiales; genus Pseudorhodoplanes; species Pseudorhodoplanes sinuspersici. The sequence goes on along the minus strand of NZ_CP021112.1, from coordinate 442,833 downwards.
GCTGGTAGTTCTAGGGGTTGCGTCTGCTGTCGTTGCTCTCTGGCTCGAGCCGACCAAGAATCGGGGCTGGGGCTTGGTTGGGCTCTTGCTCGAAACGATCGTTGCGCCGTTTGCATTGCTGTGCCTTACGGTATGGTTGCCTTCACGCGAGTTCGGATTGCTCTATTCAGTTGTTCTTAGCGTAGCCATTGTCACGCTTATGGGGCCTTTTATTTACCGCGTTGCATTCCAACGGATAGCCGATGCATCAATACTAACTCTATTGATCGCTGCAATTGGCGTTCATTTGGCGCTGACGGGTCTGGGTCTTTATTTCTTCGGGCCAGAAGGGTCACGGACAACGTCGTGGGTCAGCGCGTCTTTGCAGCTTGGTGCGTTGAACATTAGCGGTCAATCCACGTGGATAATCGGGGTAACCGTGGTTCTGGTGGCAGCGCTATATCTGTTTTTCTCCCGAACATTGTCCGGTAAAATCCTGGTTGCTACCGCAGTAAATCGTCTAGGCGCTCGTCTCGTTGGTCTTCCGATCGACCGGTCCGGAAGAATCGCCTTTGCGGCGGCTGCTTTTATCGGAGCTCTGGCCGGAGTGCTTATCGCTCCTCAGACGACAGTCTACTATGACTCCGGGTTTGTAATTGGATTGAAAGCATTTATCGGGGCGATCATCGCCGGCATGGTAAGTTATCCGGTTGCTGTTGTCGGCGCGATCATGGTTGGCGTGATCGAATCATTTTCCAGCTACTGGTCGAGTGAGTACAAAGAGATCATTGTATTCAGTTTGATGGTGCCAATCCTGCTGTGGCGCTCCTATTCGTCAAAGCACGTCGACGAAGAGGAATGACATGCGTAGGGTAATCGTAATAGCGATCATTTTTCTATTCGCGCTGCTTCCAGTGTTGCCGTTTGTCCCTAGGTTCTGGATTACCCTCCTCAACACGATCGGTATAAGCACGATCGTTGTTATGGGCGTGGTGGTATTGACCGGTTGCGCATCGATTACATCCTTTGCCCAAGCGGCATTTGTTGGTGTAGGCGCGTATACGGCAGCTCTTCTGTCTGCCAATCTGGTATCCCCATGGGTTGCGCTAATTCCCGCAATAGCGCTGACAGGATTTTCAGCATACTTAATTGGGGTGGTGACGTTACGGCTTTCAGGTCACTATCTGGCGCTCGCGACAATTGCGTGGAGCATTACGCTTTTCTATGCGTTCGGTGTTTCAGATCTTCTAGGTCGTTTCGATGGCATAACGTCCATAAAGCCGGTTTCATTCTTTGGAATGCCGCTCCGAGATCCGAGCGAGTTCTACTATGTGATTCTAGTGGCTGTACTTCTTTCCATGCTTGCGACCCACAATTTCTTGTACAGTCGGGTTGGACGTTCAGTTCGAGCCCTCCGCGGTGGGCGAACTGTTGCGGAAGCAAATGGTATTAACTCGACAGCAGCCAGACAGGTTGCTTTTGTCTACTCCGCATGTCTGGCAGGACTTTCTGGGTGGCTGTTCGCGCATCTTCAACGTGCAATCAATCCAACTCCGTTCGGGCTCAGTGTAAGTATCGAGTACGTGCTAAAGGCAGTTGTCGGTGGCGTATCAAACATTGGGGGTGCGCTTCTTGGATCCGCGATAGTCACGCTGACTCAAGATCAGCTACAAAACGTCCTTCCGCACGTGTTTGGGAGCAATCAGAACTTTGAAGCGGTCGTTTTTGGTATTGCGCTCGTGGCGCTCTTGCAGTGGGCTCCTGAGGGGGTATGGCCGTCGTTTTCTAAGATTATACGAACGACTAAGAAGAGTTCGAAGAAGCGCAAGTTCAAGATGGAGGAAGGGCCGAAGCTTCCCATTGCGCCACTGCCCGAGAGAAACACAATACTTCTCAACGTGGAAGGTCTCAGTAAATCATTCGGCGGATTGCATGCTGTCAGAGATATGAGTTTGCAGTTATCCGCGGGAGAGGTCGTAGGCCTTATCGGCCCCAATGGTGCAGGAAAAAGCACCACATTTAATCTTCTGACGGGCGTTATCCAGGCGGACAGCGGGCGCGTAGTCTATCGAGGGCAGGACATCTCCAGGTGGATTTCGCGGGACGTCGCGCAGCTCGGCGTGGCTCGGACCTTCCAGCACGTAAAGCTTGTTCCTGAAATGTCAGTTATTGAGAATGTTGTGCTCGGCACACATTTGCGCACCCGATCGGGTGCGATCCGGGGAACACTTGCGCTGAATTCAAGTGAAGATGGTGCGGCTTTCGCTGAAGCTTACAACAAGCTGGAGCGGGTAGGGCTCTCTGCGTTAGCGTACGAGCCTGCGACAACTCTTGCTCTTGGGCAGCAGCGCATCGTTGAAGTGGCCCGCGCTCTCTGCCTTTCACCTGCCTTGCTGATGCTCGATGAGCCTGCCGCTGGGCTGCGAAAGAGTGAGAAGGAAAAACTTGCGGAGTTATTACAATCACTACGTGCGGAGGGGATCACGATCCTGATGGTAGAGCACGATATGGAGTTTGTAATGGGCTTGGTCGACCGGCTGATCGTTATGAATTTCGGATCGAAGCTGGCTGAGGGCCGGCCTGATGCGATCCGTGCTGATCCCGAAGTGATACGGGCTTATCTCGGTGGCGTCACATGATAAGTCCAATTCTTCAGGTTATGAATCTGTCCGTATCCTACGACCGAGTGCATGCGGTTCGTGAGTGTACTCTGCAAGTTGAGCCAGGCTCGGTGGTGGCTGTGCTTGGTTCTAACGGTGCGGGGAAGTCGTCTCTACTAAATGCATTGATTGGCATTGTGGGATCGCAAGGAAGTATTCTATTTGAGGGGAAATCGCTAAAAAAGATACCGACGGAGCAGCGTGTAGCAGATGGAATGACGCTCGTTCCGGAACGTCGAGAACTGTTTGGTTCTCTCTCGGTCGAAGATAATTTGAGATTGGGAGGTTTTAGGTTAAACCGTCAAGCGGCGTCACGACGGATCGATGAGATCGGCGATCTATTTCCAGTTTTAGCGAAGCGCCGGACACAGATGGCTGCGACGCTGTCTGGTGGGGAGCGTCAAATGCTTGCCATGGGGCGAGCTCTGATGGTTAATCCAAAACTGCTCATGCTTGATGAACCCAGCCTTGGACTTGCTCCTCTTATCATCAAGGATGTGTTTAAAGTTATTCTTGCACTAAAGGCGCGGGGGACCTCTATGTTGCTCGTTGAACAAAATGCGCGCGCAGCTTTAGAGGTGGCGGATTACGCATATGTTTTTGAAGTAGGATCAATCACGCACGAGGGAACTGCTAGTGCAATGCTCGATGATCCCCGGCTCGAACGCGCGTATCTTGGATGAGGCGCTAAACTAATTGTGGCGCAGTGATATTAAGCAGTGATTAGTGCTCCTAAGCGCTGCGAAATAGCCTGAGCCGTGTACAGCAGTTCGTGAGCATTTTCACCATCAATCGAGTCATCGAAGAAGCCGTTTGGTCCGAGTGCGGCGATCGCGCCCACAAGCTCATGCTGATTGTTAAATAGTGGCGCTGCCAATGCGAGAACGCCTGGCAGCATTTCCCCGCCCGTGTGGGCAAGTCCTACGGTCCGCACCTTCTCTAGGCGGCGCCTGACCTCACTTGGCGACGGAGCGGCAAGCTTTCGGCGTTTCATCTCGTCTATTTCACGGTCAATATGTGGCCACACAATCGATTCAGGTAGGTAAGCCGCAAAGATTTGGCCTGTCGCCGATCGCAGAAGCGGCATGTTGGAGCCCGCACGGACGTTTACGGTCACGTCCCGAGTTGATTCAATCCATCTGACGATAGTTGGCCCGCTGGCTCCCCAAATAGCGAGGAGCAATGCTCCCTGAATCTTATCCCTGAGTAACTTTAATTCAGCATCGGCTACTTCGACGACATCGATCCTAGCCAAAGCGATAAGTCCAATGCGAAGGGCCTCGGGTCCAACTACGTACCGGTTCTTTGAATCCCGCTCTACAAATCCTGAACGCATGAGACTGACTAGATATCGGTGCGCTTTCGCTGGAGGCACGCCGGCCGAAGTCGCGATTTTTCCAAGGTTTTCGCTCCCTCCCGCATCTGCGAGGACCTTCAGAATTTTCATTCCAATCTCTACGGATTGGACGCCTCCGCGCTCGAGTCCAGCAGCCTCACCCGAGTCACCGGGGGCGGATTTTGAAGTTGACATGCATCGATCCCATATTTACATAATACGTAAATGATATCACATTACGTAAAAGAGGGTGGCATGCGTCTCTCGATTTTTTCCGTGCAAGATCATTATCCGTCTCATAACCGATCAGTGGCCGCGCTCTATGAAGAGGTTATTTCCCAAGCTGTCCTCGCTGATGGGTTGGGCTATGACACATTCTGGGTTGCAGAGCACCATTTCCATGAATACGGCGCCGTGCCGAACCCAGCCATTATGCTCGCGGCAATAGCGCAGCGCACGCAACGTCTGCGATTGGGAACGGCGATCTCAATCCTCACTTTCCATAACCCCCTTACCATCGCAGAGAATTACGCGATGGTGGACCTCTTGTCGGGGGGGCGCCTTATGTATGGCGTCGGTTCTGGGTATCTACCGCACGAATTCGGGGGCTATGGGGTTGATCCAGCTGAAAAGCGTGATCGCTTCGACGAAGTGCTGGCCGCGGTGAAAAAGCTGCTTTCGGGCAAGCGTTGCAGTCATGCCGGTCAATACCATAATTTCAAAGATGTTAAGCTGAACGTCACGCCCATCCAAGCTTCAGTCCCAATCTATGTTGCCGTCCTGCGTAAAGAGGCCGCGTACCACGTTGGAAAACAAGGTAATAATCTGCTTTGTGTTCCGTATGCGTCGGTTGATAAGTTCGAAGACATTGCCGAAATTGTTTCCGAATTCCGTCGCGGCCGAGTTGAAGCAGGCGTGCCGGCGGACGACAACAGTCTAGCGCTCGCATTGCATACGCATGTTGCTGAAACAGACCAGAAGGCTCGCGAAACTGCTGCAGATGCTTTCGATCTCTATGTGGACACTCGACTTTACGCGCGGAAGTCGACTTATGATGACGCAATGAAAAATGGCATCCATCTTTTTGGATCCGTTAAGACGGTAGAGGATAAGCTTGTTGCGCTCAAACAGATGGGCGTTCAACACGTGATGACGTTACAAAATTTTGGGAATTTGCCGACCGAACGAGTTCATGAATCTATGAACAGACTTATGAGCGAAGTGACGCCGGCAGTGAATAACCAAGTGTCCGCAAGTGCGGCATGAGCCAATGAACCAGATCGAAGAACGCGCCCTATTTCGACATCTAGGTTGACGGCTTTCGAGCTTTGAAATTTTCTCTTCGTGCCTCTCGCAATATCCAGGTTCTGAAGGCTTTGACTTCTCGTAGCTGTCGCTTCGCCTCTGGATAGACAAGATAATAAGTGTATCGGCTTCGCACCGACCCCTTGAAGGGACGGATGAGTTGGCCGTTTGCAAGGTGATCTTCAATTAGGAACTGGGGGATTGCTCCAATTCCAAGCCCAGCCATTGCTGCTTCGATCAGCATTGAATAGAGCGCAAATCGTGGTCCGCGCAACGCATTAATATCGCTGCATTTTAACGACGCAAGTAGATCAATCCATGCGTCTGGCCGTGTGGTCTGCTGAAGTAGAGTCGCTCTTCCGAGGCCCTTGGCTGACCTAAGGCCTATCGATTTTGCATAGGACGGGCTACAGGCAGGAACAATCTCTTCCTCCATAAGTCGATCCACGAGGCCGTCTGGCCACGACGGCTCGCCGTAATGGATTGCGACATCAACGTCGTTCGCCACAAGGTCGAACGAACGATGGTGGTAGCTTGAGATCTGAAGAGCGATGTCGGGGTGTTCTTTCGCAAAGGATGCAAGCCTTGGCGTAAGCCAGTGCGATGCAAACGTTACAAGGGAGCAAATGTGTAGAACATGCTCACCACTCTTGGATGCGAGAACTTGTAGCGTTGCGGCTTCCGCGTGATCGAGCGCGCTCCGAATCTTGGTTGCGTAAGTCGTGCCGGCGTCGGTCAAAACGACGCGTCGTCTGATCCGTTCAAAAAGATGCACGCCAAGAAATCTCTCGAGATGAGCAATCTGCCGACTAACGGCACTTTGTGTAAGTCCCAATTCCTCTCCAGCTCGAGTGAAGCTGCTGTGCCTTGCGGCCGCCTCAAAAACAGCAAGCGTGCTCAATGATGGCAGGGTTCGCTTCACGGCGGAGGGCGATTAACCGCTAGAGTTGATGAGCTGGAGGAATGAATAAATGACGATAACTCATTTGCGATCGCCAGTCAAAACCGCTCTTATTCTATTGCTTCTGAGAGTTCAGCGCTAACGCGGGTGTTCTCCCTAAGGTGTGTTGCTGGTCTCCCAACGGCAGTGCTCTGAGAAAGCAGATCCGCCAGACAAATCTTTAAGAATACTGGCAGTCGGTGAAGCTGGTCGTAGATTGAGGAAACGAACTTGGTGAATGACAGCATGGCGGAGCGTCGCCTGACTACGTCTGTAAGCGGTTGCGACATTGATCTGATCACCGTGGGTAATGGGCCGACGCTACTCTTTCTTCATGGAGGAGAGGGGCCGGATGTGCCGACGGACGCCTATATCAAGGCGCTCGCGAAGCATTTCACCGTAATAGCCCCTTGGCATCCGGGCTTCGGACGGCGGTCTCGGGGGGAGCGTCTTCGTGAGATCTCCGACCTGGCGTATCTCTATCTCGACCTCGTGGAACAGCAGAACATCAAGAATGGAGTTCTTGTCGGGTCGTCATTCGGCGGATGGATCGCGGCCGAGATGATGGTGAGAAATTCCTCAGCCTTCTCGCAGTTGGTTCTTTCTGCTCCTCTTGGAATCAAAGTGCGGGATCGAGAATCGCGTGACATAGAAGACGTCTTCGCTCTTACAGATGAAGAGTTCAGAGCGATTGCCTATGCGGATCCGAGCCAAGGGTATCAGGATTTAGCATCATTGAGCGACGAAGATCTGACGGGGTATTTCCGGAGTCGTGAATCCCTCGCGTTCTTCTGTTGGAAACCCTACATGCACAACCCACAGTTAAAGAACTGGCTGCATCGAATTAAGATACCGACACTTCTGGTGTCAGGCGCTAAAGATCGCGTTGTCTTTGACGGCTACTACACAGCGTATAGTAGCTATCTTCCTCTCTGTACTCATCACACATTGGATGGTGCCGGCCACTTTCCACACGTAGAGCAAACGGAAGAGTTCGTCCGCATTCTGCGTGACCACTACAATGTACGTGTCGCGCCGACTGCAAGTGTTGTTTAACGGTGCGATTGAGGGTGAATAATGCAAGTTTATCATTTTTCCGAGAACCCCTACCCACAAGCGTGGGACGCGGACCAACGGTCGCTCCGAGTGACGCTTCCGAACAAGCATTTTGATCCGAATGTCGGTGCCGAACTGATCAATCGGTACATTGATGAGTGGGCGCTGTGTGACGAGCTTGGCCTCAACATCTGGGTCAACGAGCACCACAGCACGCCTACATGCGTTACTGCCTCAACAATGTTGCCTATGGCAATGTTGGCACGAGAAACAAAGCGAGCAAGATTGCTTACGTTGGGTGTGCCGATCGGCGTCCGGCATGATCCTGTGCTCGTTGCGGAAGAGGCCGCCTATGTGGACCTCGTGTCGCGGGGGCGTCTCGAACTTGGTCTCGTAAAGGGATATCCAACCGAGATTGCGCCTGCAAATGTTAATCCTGCCAGCATCGGAGAGCGGTTCTGGGAGGCGCACGACCTAATCGTCAAGGCGCTGACGACACATGATGGTGCTTTCAATTGGGAGGGTAATCACTTTCATTTCCGGCACGTCAATATCTGGCCACGGCCCTTCCAGCAGCCGTGTCCGCCTATTTGGATTACGGCGTTCTCTCCTCACAGTGTGCGACCCATTGCGGACCGCGGGTATGTCGTCGCCGCAGGCATTAATGCGAGAAGTGGCAGAAGCATTTTCGGCGCCTACCGTGCACATCTCGCCGATCTTGGTCGACCGGCTCCAGCGCTGGATCGGTTCGGGTACATGGTTTTAGTTGGCGTTGGCGACACTGAGGAAGAGGGTCAGCGCTTTGCGCGACAGGTAAAGGGCTACTTGGATACAACTGGAATTGTTCATCCATCTTTCGGAAACCCGCCTGGTTATCAGCCTGTCGCGGCAAGGGTGGCGGAGGTGAGGCGCGGACAACAAGGGATCACAGGATCTGCATTCCAGACAGACCGAGACGGAAATCCTGTTCGATATTCGACGGCGTCGATACCTGAACTGATAAAGGCAGGTGCAGTGTTTGCGGGAACGCCCGACCAAGTGTTCGAGCAGATACGCGAGTTGTATGACTATGTTGGCGGATTTGGTCATCTGCTCGCAATGATGCACGGAGGAGTGCTGAGTCATGAGGACACGACGAAAAGCATGACTCTCTTCAGTAAAGAAGTGCTTCCGCGCCTGGCTGAACTCGACAAGGGCGGCCAGACAGAGGAATTGGTAAAGCGCTTCGAGGAATCAGCCTTGGTTGCCCAAACCTAGATACTGTGGAGCAGCAATGAACTCCGATAATACCCTATACCTGGGCGGACGGTCTAATAGCAGTGCTCGGCCGCTGATAGTTGGACTTGGAGGGACAGCGCGGCCTGGCTCAAGCACCGAGAACGCGCTGCGCTTAGCGCTTGAGGCGGCAAGCAAGCAGGGTGCCGATACTGAGATTTTCGCAGGCCCTGCTCTCGATGTGCCAATCTATGCGCCGGAGAAAGGCGAGCGAAGCGATGCCTCACTAAGGCTGGTTGAGGCATTAAAGCGGTGTGATGGGCTAATACTAGCGTCGCCCGCTTATCACGGGTCAATTTCGGGTCTCGTGAAGAACGCGATTGATTACACAGAAGATCTTCGCCAAGCCGAGCGCACTTATCTTGATGGGATTGCAGTTGGCTGTGTCGTGACTTGCGCAGGTTGGCAAGCTGGCGGTCAGACGCTGGCCGCCATGCGTTCAATTGTGCATTCGCTGCGCGGTTGGCCGACTCCCATGGGTGTGGTCATAAACACCGTTAATGCGCCGTTCGATTTCAATGGGCGGTGCGTAGACTCGACGATTGAAGCTCAACTTCATATTGTCGGACGACAAGTCGTCGATTTTGCTACGCTAAGGAGGTCGGCGGCCGCTGCCTGATGCTTGTAGAACCGAGTGAGTTCCTTGGAGGTTCTGCGCGTAAGAGCGCAGAACTGAGCGATTGTTGCCGGAGCAAGAAAGAGGACATAGTAGAGCCGTGTGATCGACAACGTTAAAGTCGATCGGCTCTCCATGAGAGGGTATAGGTTCAATGCGCGCTCTTGGCATTGATTTCAGCCATTGCGCGGGGGCGCATTAGAGAAGTTATGGTGTTCGCATAAAATGAGCCGATCGACGACGGAGGAGATTCGCTTGAGCACAGATAACGAGGAGGAAATCTTCGCCAGACGGGGCTTCGGTATGAGAATTGGGTTTGGATCTCATCCGGCGCTGATTGTTATCGACATTATTAGAGCGTTCACTGATCCGGGTAGGCCGCTAGGATCTGATCTTAGTGAGCAAATCGTTGCGACGCAGAAGTTGTTGGCGGTCGCTCACGATCGAAAGTTTCCTGTGATTTTCTCTACTGTCCGATATGACGAGACGGACAATCGCGATGCCGGTATTTGGCGCCTAAAAATGAGGGGAATAGCCGACTTGGCTGCAGGTACCAATGGGCACGAAATTGACGAACGTCTAGATGTGCGTGCATCGGATGGCATGCTCCTAAAGAAATACTCGTCTTGCTTTTTCGGAACAGATCTTGCTCCGCGGCTGACCAGCCAGGGAGTGGACACTCTAATTATTGCCGGTTGCTCGACAAGTGGTTGTGTTCGGGCGACGGCCGTTGACTCTGTCCAAAGCGGCTTTCGTCCAATGGTGGTGAGCGAAGCGGTAGGAGATCGTTCAAAGAAAGCTCATGATCAAAGCCTGTTCGATCTCAACGCGAAGTATGCCGATGTCGTCTCGTTGGAGGAGACAATTCAATACATGCGCAGGGTTGGTCACAACAACTACGTTCCCTAGAAGCGGGGCTCATCGTGGCTCGGCGCTCGAATAGAATGACGTTATTGGAGTTGATTGACAGAAGCAAAGAAGTGTCAATCGTGATCTGCACTGCAGAACCGTGCGTCCTCTTGCAAAGGTGGCACGGTTTTTGTGTGGCGATTGAGACCACTATCTCATAGCAGTTGAGATGCGTGTATTCGGCAATTGTACGCTTATGTTAGCCTATTTTATTACTTTTCGCGAGCACGGTAGCGACGTTGACGTTGCAGGAAAAACTGTCCTGGTAGTTGGATCAGGTACCAGTGCTCACGATATTGCGCAGGAGGCCTACTTGCGAGGCGCGGACGTCACTATGATTCAGCGTTCTTTACTACGGTCGTCAGTTGATCAGTCAGCGATCGCGTGTCCTGCCTATCGAAATAATGAGGGGTTCGTCCAGTCGGAGACATGGATCTGATGGTGGCATCCGTGCCACACGATCTTTTGCGAAGACTGCGTGGCCCGCTCAGCAAGAAGATGGCGGAGGCCGACCGGGAGTTGTTACAGGGACTAGAAAACGTAGGAGTCAAGCTCGACAACGGAGAGGATGAAACAGGCTTCTTCTTGAAACTCGTCCGCTATCTTGGAGGGTGCTACGTCGATGTGGGGCATCCGAGCTTATCATTGAAGGCAAGATAAAAACTCAACCCCGGGGTCGAAATTGAAAGGCTTGTAGAGTGGGGTGGTCTTCACTGACGGGAAGAACTAAAGACCGACCTCATAGTTCTTGGCACCAGTTATCGGCCCTTCAACAAGCTGTCGAAAGCCTGTTTGGCACTGAAATGGCTGAAAGTGTAGGACCGCTCTGGGGATTGGGCACGGACAATGGACTCCGCAACATGTGGGTGCACACCGCGCAGCCGGGGCTCTATATCGCGGGCGGCACTTTTACGATGTGTCGCTTTTACTCAAAAGCAACAGCGCTGCTGATCAAAGCCGAAATAGAAGACTTGATCGAGTAAATGCAGGCTGCAGAGGAGGGAAGACGCCAGCATGTCAAATGCTCGAAATGGTGTGGTCCCTATGTCGCGCCTTGGTTCAATGCAATCGCCAGCTTAGGAGAGTTGGTAGCGCGATTTCTGAGAAAAGTCTCTCTTCTCATATGTGAGGCGTCGTTGATGCCGTCACTCCCGCGTGCGAATACTGACCTTCCACGAGTTATGATCACTGAACGGATATCTGATAAAATTCCATCAGCATCGTGAGTGCGTATAAATTTGCATATCAAATGTTTTCTTCACCACGCGTAAGGCTTTCCTTGGATTGTTAGTGCGAAAGTGTAATAGATAGCCATTGTGGAACTTCGTCATCTTAGATGCTTGGCGGTTCTGGCTGAGGAACTGCACTTTAGTCGTGCTGCGGAGCGTCTCGGCATTGCTCAACCGGCGCTCACTCAGCACATTCAGCACCTCGAGCGTGAGCTCGGCGTACGCCTGTTCCACCGCACCAAGCGGTCGGTCCAACTGACGGTCGCGGGGCGATTGACCCTCGAACAGGCGCTTCGGACTTTGCAACAGGCCGAGCGAACCGAACTGATCGCTCGCCAAGCCGGTCGCGGCGAGAAGGGGCTGATCGAAATCGGCTATGTCGGGTCGGCCGCGTTCTCGGGAATTCTCAGCCGCACGATCTCGGCCTATCGCAAAACCAATCCCAATGTTGATCTTCATTTGCATGAGCTGGGCATCCGCCAGCAGCTCGATGATCTGCAAAGCGGGCACCTCGATATCGGCTTCCTGCGGCTCCCGGTGAAACAATGGCCCGTCGGCCTGACGTCGCTCACATTACTCAGCGAGCCGATCATCGTCGCGATACCGGCGGAGCATCGGCTTGCCAAGCGGCGCGCCATTCCGATCGCAGAGCTGGCGGAGGAATCCTTCATCGCGATGCGTTACATGGAAGGCGTCGGCTTCCATGCGCAGGTCGAGGATATCTGTCGCAAGAACCAGTTCGTGCCGCGTATCACCCAACGCGCACAACAATTTGCGGCGATCGCAAGTCTTGTCGGTGCCGGTCTCGGCGTTGCCTTTGTACCAAAGTCGCTCGGCACGTTGCCGATCCCGGACATCGTTTACCGGCCGCTGGCCAACATCCAGGAGATGTCTAATCTCGCTCTCGTTTTTCGCAAATCGGAGCCCGCGCCAGCCGTCGTTTCATTCGTCGAAAAAGTCAGGCGGACATTGCGTGGGCGCTAACCGGCGGGAATTGGTAATAAGTAAAACTTATTTATTTGCCTTGAGCCGTTATTGGCTCACTCAATCCCCCGTTGATAGCGTTTCTAAAGAGCCGGGCGGCATCACGCCGGCGATTAGAAGGAAACGCTATGTCTGCTGCTTCGCCGCAATCTGCCACAGCTTCGGCAAACCCGACCGCGCCCCTGTCCGAACCGTTTGAATGGCCTGCCGAGGGCGTCACAAGGGCGCCGTATCGCTTGTTTTCCGATCCGGAGATTTATGCACTGGAGCAGGCACGGATTTTCCGCGGTCCGGTCTGGAGCTTTCTCTGCCTCGAAGTGGAGATTCCCAATCCGGGCGATTATCGCACGACAACGGTTGGCGAAATCCCGGTCGTTGTCACGCGCCACCGCGAGGGCAAGATACACGCGTTGGTCAACCGTTGCGCACATAAGGGTGCGCTGGTTTGCCTGAAGAAGAAGGACAATGTCGCCACTCTCAATTGTGTATATCACGCCTGGAACTATGAACTCGATGGCCGCCTGAAAGGCGTTGCATTTCGCAACGGTATTCGCGGCCATGGCGGGATGCCCGCCGATTTCAAGGTTGAGAACCATCGCCTGCAGCCGCTCAAAGTGGAGATCTTTTGCGGCATGGTGTTTGGCACCTTCGCCGACGATATCGGCGGGGTGGAAAGCTATCTCGGTGACGAAATGGCGAACTTCATCAAGCGCAACCTCGGTCGCCCGTTGCGCGTCCTCGGCACCCATAGCCAGATCATCCATAACAATTGGAAGCTCTACGCCGAAAATCTGCGCGATTCCTATCACGCGACGCTGCTGCACACGTTCTACACGACCTTCAAGGTCAACCGGCTCGATATGGACGGCGGCATCATCTTGTCGGATCGCAAGTGGCACCACATCAGTTTTGCACGTCGCGCCAAGATGACCGAGGCGGAAGAATACGCTCAGTCGAAGGTGCATTCTGCCAACTACGACTCGGCATTGGAGGGGCCGGGCTTGCTGGAGGCATGGGAGGAATTCGACGACGGCATCACGCACAGCATCCAGACCATCTTCCCCAATCTGTGCGTGCAATTCACGCTGAACTCGCTGGCGATCCGATTTTTTGCTCCGCGCGGTGTCGACAAGACCGAGTTGTTCTGGATTTACCTCGGCTACGAGCGCGATTCCGAAGAGCAGTCGAATATGCGTGTCATGCAGAGCAATCTGACCGGCGCCGCTGGCCTCGTCTCGCTCGAAGATGGCTGCATCAATGAGTTCGTTCAACGTGGAACGCGGACAAGTCCGCAATCGGCCTCGTTCATGGAGATGGGCGGACGGCAGGTCGCGTCGGAAAAGCAGTCACGCGCCACGGAGACCGCGGTTCGCGGCTTCTGGCAGGGCTATCGCGGAATTATGGGATTCTGAGGAGCGGCAGATGAACAAGATTGCAAGCCGCGGCGCAGAGCAGTTCGATCCGGCCCTTCGGGAAATTCTTGAGGATCTCATCTTCGACTATGCCTACGCGCTCGATGACGAGGACATCGAGCGCTGGCCGCAATTCTTCACCGAGTCAGGGATGTATCATCTCACGACCAAGGAGAATTACGACGCCGGCCTTCCAATCGGAATCATCCGCTGTGTCGGTCGCGGTATGATGGCGGATCGCGTGAAGGCGTTCCATACCGCGAATATATTCGAACCGCACAGCTACAATCATATGGTCAATCGACCGCTGTTCGCGATGGGCGCGACGCAAGGCACTTATAATGCGCGCTGCAACTTTCAGGTCGCCCGTATCATGCAGGACGGACGAGCCGAGCCATTCGCGACGGGCCGATATCTCGATGTCATCGTCGTCGAGAAAGGTGTTGCCAAATTTCAGGAGCGCATCGTCGTGCTGGATTCGCGGCAGATCGACATCCTGATGGTTGTTCCGATCTAGCAAACCGCGGAGCATGGCGCGCGATGCACGCGGATGAATTGACACCGGAACAGGCTTGGCATGCGCTGGTCGATCGACCGTCAGCCAGGCTTGTGGATGTTCGGACCGAGCCCGAATGGCTTTATGTTGGGGAGCCCGACATCGCCGGCACCAGCAAGCCGCTCCTGAAAATCTGCTGGCACGTCTTTCCGACAATGACGGTCAATGAAGGCTTCATCGATCAGCTGAGAGCATCGGCGTCACCGGATGACATGCTGCTTTTCCTGTGCCGCAGCGGCGGGCGCAGTCTTGCTGCGGCACGTGCAGCGGCCGCTGCCGGGTATCGACACGCCTATTCTATCGCGGGTGGGTTCGAAGGTCCCGTCGATGAGCGGGGCCATCGGAGTACGCGTGAGGGTTGGAAATTTGCGGGGCTGCCCTGGAAACAGCCCTGACTGAAGCATTCACAATACGCAGAAGCCGGGCCAAACCGGCGCGCGATAGGGAGGATGAGGATGAAGAAGGCTGTCACGCTATGCGTGCTGGCGCTTATGCTGGCCGCAACGACGGTGCAGGCGCAGACTTTTCCGGACAGACCAGTCCGTTTCATTGTGCCGAACCCGGCTGGGGGCTCGAATGACGGCGCGGCGCGCACGCTGGGGCAAGCGCTGGCGGAGATTTGGCCGCATGGTGTGGTGGTTGAGAACAGGGCCGGGGGAGGCGGCAACATCGGCACGCAGGCTGCGGCGACGTCTGCCGCCGACGGTTACACCTTTCTACTGACCTCGCCTGGGCCGTTGACCATTAACCCATCTCTGTACAAGAAGCTGCCGTTTGCGCCGACGAAAGACTTCAGCCCGATCGCGCTGGTCGCGACAGTGCCGATCGTCTTGCTCGTCAATCCGAAGGTGCCAGCGACAAACGTCCGCGAGCTGATTGCGCTCGCGAAGGAAAAGAATGGCCAAATGAATTTCGCTTCTTCGGGCGTCGGCTCCACGCACCACTTGGCCGCCGAGCTGTTCAAGAAGATGACGAATGTGCGGCTGTCGCACATACCTTACCGTGGTGCAGCGCCCGCGATGAATGATCTGATTGCAGGGCATGTGCCGATCCTGTTCGACAATCTGCCGACCGTTATTCCGCATGTGCAATCTGGCACCGTGCGTGCGCTTGCCGTTGCGAGTCCGCAGCGGCTGCCATCACTGCCGGACGTGCCGACCTTTGCTGAAGCCGGCATGCCGGACTTCGAGGCTTCGTCATGGTTCGGGTTATTTGCTCCGGCTGGTACACCCACCGACGTGGTTGCCAAGGTCATAGCCGATGTGAAGAAGACCCTCGCTCGTCCGGATGTACAGAAGAAATTTGAGGGAATGGGATCGCCAGTTGGCGATCTAACAGGCGATGACTTTGCGAAATTTCTCAAAAAGGAAACTGAGAAATGGGCTGATGTGATCCGAATTTCGGGGGCGACGATTTCGGAGTGATAATTACTGGTCGGAAATACCAATCTCCGGAAGGAGACTGCTCCGGCACGCAAGCGCCAACACCTTCTCTGGATTTGGTCGTAAAGCAATGAAGCCGGCGCGCGCGCGCTCCAGCGAGGAGTCCGCCACATTCACCGGCTATGAATGGAAGAAATCACGAGTGTCTAAATTTTGGTATTTAGCGGCTGTCTTTCGGCCCGGCCTGAGATTCAAGCAAAAGCAGAAATCCTCTCCGATGCTAACGCGTAGAGGTCGCCTGCCGCGCTAAACGCCGGGTACGCTGCCACGTATACTAGAAGTTGCCGCCCGAAAAGTCACGCCGTTTCAGAGGCATATAAGAAAAGTAGATCCCCCTTGGACAACAGTCGCTTCGCCGACCTCGTTCTTTATCACCCGAGCGCGCCGCCGATTAAGTAGAACTCTTTTAAGATCAACCCTCTTACCGTTCAATGACACACGGCACGGTTCGCACCCGTTCGCGGCATCCGTACCCTGGAGAGGCTGGGTACGCTGACTGGCTTTTTCAAAGCTGATGCAGCAACGCTTGGACTATGCTGCCAGCCTTGGGACGGCCTTCTCAATCAATCGCAAGAATCGGGTGTTGCGAGCCCCCGCAACCACCGATACTTGCGACTGCGCAGAAGGCGACCCGGAAGGGTCGCCTTTCGCGTTTTGAACTCTATTTTGCAACGGCCGGGCGTTGTGGGTCCCCGCAACCAATCATCAAGCCCCTGAAAACATGATGTTTTTGGGGGCTTTTTGTTTGCCGTTCCACGGCACCGAAATTCCGCTCGTGGAAGCAGCAGGAGGAAAGCTACAACGTAGAATTGGCGGAGGACGATGCGACGTTCTGACTCAATAGGTTGAACTGGAATCCTCGCTCGGAGTGTTATGTGCCGGCGCCGCTCATAAACAAGCGCCACGCTTTATTAAATATGTGTTCTGGCTTTCGGTCGAAGAATAGGTGTCTCGGCTCAGGATGCTATCCAGCGACGATCCAGTCGCTATCGAAACGATTGCCGGCATCCTAGCGTGGTTTGCGCACCGCGCGACGGAATCGAAAGTTGCCGTTCTACTTCTCTGTCGAGAGCGCTGCCGGCTTGAAGCCGAGTTCAGATAACAGCCGCTCAGTGAATGTCTTGAGCATCAGAGCAGGCATGCACGTCCAGTCGACATCGAGCATTTCCTGACGACCCAATATGCCTACCACAAGGGAAAGCTTACCCATGTGATTGAATACCGGTGCGGCAAGCACGTGAATGCCGGGGATCAGATCGCCTTTGACGGAGGCCATCTGTCGGCGGCGGATTTCGGCCAGCGGTAGCAGATGTTTTGACGAACGTGTCTGCTGCTGGGTTGCCTTCAGTTCACGTTCAAGAACAGGTGCGGTCAGTTGTTCGGGCATGAAGGCTTCGAAGATCTGTCCCGCGGCCGAACGGCGCAATGGCAGGATTGAACCGGCACGTACGTTCAAAGTGATGGGCCGCCGGCTTTCCTGAATGGCGATGACCGTTGGACCCGCATCGCCCCAGATCGACACCACGATCGTTTCGTTTACTTCCTCGGCAAAGGCGGGAATTTCGCGCAGCGCAAGGCGGAGGGGATCAAGGCCGCGCAGGCCGGCAAGGCCGAGCGCGATCGAAAGCGAACCGATGCCGTACCCCGGCGAACGAGATCGAAAATCCCAATGACCTGCCATTCTGGATCAAGGTCAATGATGAAACACGTCAGCAATCGTCCACACGCAATCTCTTGGTCGGAATTCCGGAGTTGATCAGTCTGGCGTCCCATTGGTACACGCTGTACCCAGGTGACATCATCATGACCGGAACCCCGGACGGAGTTGCGCCGGTCAATTGCGGCGATGTGATGGAGGCTTGGATCGATCGGATCGGCACGATGCGGGTCAGCGTTTCGTAGCCGCCGCTGACTGAGCCGGAGCATGGTGCACGATGGCGACAATCTCCTCGGTTGAGATCAAACTTGTTGAGTTGCGTTTCGACAAACCTCGCGGGGGATCGCGAGTCACAGGGGTGGATATCGTCACCGCCGATATCGGGGACAGCGACGGCGCCACGGGATTCGGGTTCAGCTATGTGATCGGCGGCGGAGCAGGTGGCCTCATTGCCGGCCTCGCTCAAAACCTGGCTGACCGCTTCCTGATCGGCAAACCGGTGGCCGATCCTGCATCACACTGGGCGGAAATCGACAAAAGCTTTAACCGCACCGGCGGCGGTCCCAATGTCATCGCGCTCGCAGCGCTTGATGTTGCAAACTGGGATCTGAAAGCCCGGCGCGAAGGCGTCCCGCTGGTTCGCGCGCTTGGCGGCGAACCGGGCGCGGTTCCGGTCTATGCCAGCGGCGGCTTCAGCCCGGATGGCGAAATCGAGGCCTCTGCCGATCTTGCGCAGCGCTATGCAGCGATGGGGTTTAAGGGCGTGAAACCGCGGGTCAATGCCAACGAACGCGATGCGGCAGTGATCGGGGCCGTGCGTAGAGCGGTCCGCGATGATGTAGCCGTCATGGTCGATGCCAACGAGAAAGGCACGATGGAAACCGCAGCGAGACTGCTTTCCTGCGCGGCGGATCTCGGCGTCACCTTCGTCGAGGAGCCGCTGCCGGCGGGCGACGTACTTGGTTATCGAAGACTCGGCGCGCTACAAGGACGTGCGCCGATCGCGACGGGCGAACATCTACAGGGCCTGGATCGTTTCGCCGTGGCCGTCGCCGATGGCTATTGCAGCTATCTGCAGCCCGACCTGGCGATGGCGGGCGGGTTGACGCCCTGCCGCGAGGCTGCGCGCTTCGCCGCGGCGGCCGGCGTGACCGTTGCGCCGCATTTTCTGCCAGGGTTGTTTGTGCACCTTAATGGTGCGTTCGGTGGTTGCCTCTTTCTGGAGGACTTCCCGCTGATCGAGGAGGCCTTTGAGGGATGGCCGCGTATAGATGACCACGGCATGATGGCGGCGCTGAACGAGCCTGGCCACGGTCTAAGGATCAGGCACTAAGCGTGTCAGCTACGCCACCCGAGGGCCAGCGACGATGCGCAAAAGCTTGTGTAGGGCGAGCGTTGGACCAGACACGATTTTACTTTCCAAGCTCAAGGACATCTCGAGCGCCTTGAGGGCCGCTGTCGTCGTCACATTCAGCGGATGCCGTAATTGTCGGCGATCTCTAGCGCGTTGAGCGGGAGTACCAAATCCGGCCGCGCTGAGTTTCCAGCGAAACGACTCAGTAAATTGTCATTACGCTTTGCCCGCTCCAACAGTTCGACAAAAATCCCGTACAGGAGCTTGTCATCACTCAACGCCTTCGTCAGCCGTTTGGCGAGGTTGAGAAACGTGTCTTGTTTGTCGAGGTGCAGGGTTACAAAGCCGTCGAATAGCGGGAGCTGATCATTCTTGATGGCATCGATGCGATCGCCGCGAATGTCTTTCGATTCGTAAAGACTGTCAGAAACCCGGATCATGTTGAATAGCAAGGATATCAGGAGCGCATTACGGCTGCGCTTTGGTTCTGCGTAGTCGGCGTAGGTATCGCAGATTGAAACAAGCCAGCGTGAGGAAAACGTCGTCGTAACGGTATCGCAATTAAGTTCTATGAGCGTTCGAAATGCATTCCAGTTTTTTTCAGGCTCTCGACGATTTCGAAGTTCCGCGATGAGTATTTTCGCGCTTTCGAACACATCGGTGGGGGTCGATCCACGAAATGCTTTCGGCAGGTGGGAAAGCTTTCTCAGCCAAAGACTTGATCCGGCCGCCTCAATGACCTCTGCGGCTCCGTATTGCACGAGTTCGTTACAGACGTCTTTTACGCCACAATGAGAGGGCGATCCCCCATTTTCACCCTGGTTGCTCGGGACGGCATCATGGAGAACGACGCTTGGCTGGGTGACTCCAAAAGGCTGCAAAGAGTCCCATTGGGCGATCACATCAGCTTTAACGCCTTCATAAGTGTCGTCACCCTGGATAAACAGGAAGCCGAAAGTCCCCACGACAGGCACATGAGTAGTGTCAGTCAGCAGAGTAAGGCGTTTCGCCACTTCGGGGCGTTGAAAGTATTTGTCGCTCTCGGGCAAGTGGCGCGGATTGCTGTCGATACTGGTGATGTGGCGGCTGTCGCTGGCCATGAGCAGTAAGACGGTTGAGCCGCCATGGCGTCTGCCGACTTCTAGGATCGGTCCTTGCGAAGCGCGCGTGGCCTTCCAAAGCAGTGCTGCTTCGTTGAAGTCCTGTCCGAGAATCCCGCGGTTAGTTACATTGGACGTGAATAACCAAGCCGCATCCTCAAAACCGCTCACAGCACAGCCCCTATCAGACAAAGTGATTTGGCTTTCTTGCTCCGTGCGACAAAGCTACGTGCTAGCTTAAGTTGCGCGCTCCGCGGACGCGCTCACCATCTTGAAGTTGTAAACATGTTTTTTATAAACTCCTCGGTGCTATGGTACGGAGCGCGGTTCAACTTACTCTGCGGGGGATCGACATCCCGTTGAGCCCCGAGCAGCCGCATCAGAGACGAGAATGAAGTTCCGTACTCACTTCTTCGGCAGCAGCCGCGCGGTTTCCCGCAGGATGATGCGGCGCGCGGCTTCGCTCAGCGCCACCGTGACATGCGGAAGAAGCGGGTTGCTCAGCCGGCCAGCATCGATGTTCATTGCGCCGGCAACCGGAGGATAAAACGGGGTCTTCAGGTTGATGCAGGTCTTGACCGGACATCGCCACGCAGGCGCTGCGTCGAGCGTGATGACGGTGGGCTCGAACAGGGTGCGTTCTTTCTGGCGTGCCGCAAATTCGAGTGCCTTACCACCGCCGGCGCTGTGTCCAATAATGACGACCGGTTCCTCGTCATCGGCCCGCATCATGAAATGCGTGTCCATGATTACCCGCCAGCCCTGACGCCGCAAGTCATCGGCCAGAGGGGCCAGCGGCGTCATGGAATTCGGCTGATACATCGCGAGGCCGTTGAGGAGCACGGCCGTCGGCTTCACCTGCGCGGCGGCCGGCGTTGCGATCAGAACGGCAAGGAAAGCGAGGGCAGCTCGTATCATGGCGGGTGCGGTGGATTTACCACCGATCTTCCGGTGAACAAAGGCACTCCTGCCATTCCGAAATCATCTGTCATCTTAAGGATAATTTCCGTCGCCATCTCGGCCGCATGCAGGACCAATTCCGCCGCAATCGAGGATCGTTTTCCCCTAGAACAACGAAGAAAGAACTGCATTTTTCGAATCTATTTCAAACAGAATCCGACGGGCTGACTGATATCCAAGAACCGTCGTCGCCTGTGAATTGCACGTTGTTACGTCGGTATCGAACATGGACAGAACGGTCGCTGCCTTGAATGCCGGCATGAATTGCGATTGTCTCCAACGGCCTTTTTGGGCATTTGTTGCCATAAATCAAAACAGGCCTGGACACGACAAGGAGTTGTTTTGTGCTGAAATTCGGAATTTTCGACCATCTCGATGCCGATGGATTGCCGCTTGGTGAGATGCTGGAAAAGCGCCTCAAGCTGGTGGAGTTGATGGACCGTGAAGGTTTTTACGGCTTCCACATGGCTGAGCACCATTCGACGCCGCTTGGCTGGGTGCCATCACCGAGCGTATTCGTCTCGGCGGCATTCCAGCGAACGAAGCGGCTCCGGGTCGGTCCACTTGTTTACGTCTTGCCGATGTATCACCCGCTACGCGTATTCGAAGAAGTCTGCATGCTCGATCATATGAGCAATGGCCGGATGATGTTCGGGGTTGGCCGGGGCGCGGCGATGGTCGAACATCAGCGCTATGGCATCGATCCGGCACAGGCGCCGGCGATGTACCACGAGGCCTTCGCGGTGATCATGAAGGCCTGCGAGTCCGATATCCTGAATTTCGAAGGCAAGTTCTATAACTTCAAGGATTACATCGTTCAGTCCAAGCCTGTTCAGCGTCCACATCCGCCGATCTGGTATGGCGCGCCGAATGCCGATGCGGTCGGTTGGGCGGCGCCGAATTCCGTCAATGTCGTATCGCTTGGACCGGCCGCGCGAGCGCGCGCCATCACCGATCGCTATCGCAAGGATTGGGCCGAGCTTGGCCGCAAGGGATCGGACATCCCGATGATGGGCATCACCCGCCACATCGTCGTCGCGCCGACCGATGCCGAGGCCAAGGCGATGGCAAGGCGCGCTTATGCCATCTGGCGTGACGCGATCGAGATGCTGTGGAAACGCTCCGGCGTGCCGTTCGTGCTGTCACCGGTTTATCCGACGACCTATGACGAACTCGAAGCGATCGGTCATGGGATCGCCGGCTCACCCTCGACCGTCCGCAACTATATCGCGCGTCTGCATGAAGAGAGCGGCGTCAATTATGTGCTGGCACAGATGATGTTTGGCGATTTGTCCCATGATGAGGCTGCGACCTCCGTGCAATTGTTTGCGCGTGAAGTCGCGCCGGCTTTCGTGGAGAGGATTTCGGCATAAACGGATATGCAGCGTCGGATTTGACTGTCGCGGTGGTGCTTATGAAAGAAGATTGATGGGCAAAACGCTTGCCCCTCATCGTCACGTCAAATCGCGCAACGTTGCCACGCGCCATCCATGCTTGACGCAGAGCCTTGATTGGGGCCTGTTCCGCCGCTCTTCCTGCGTATTCCTCTTGCACAGTGTGGTTCCGATGGCATCCCATAACATCGTGCATCTCAAAGATGCGCTGAAATCCGGTAAATTCGTTCTTACCGCCGAAATCACTCCGCCGGTCTCCTGCGACAGCAACGACCTGCTCGAGAAGGCTCTCCCGCTCCGCGGCCTTGCCGATGCCGTCAACGTCACCGATGGTGCCGGTGCGCGTGCCCACATGGATTCCTTGACGGCGGCCACGATCCTTCTGCAGAATGGGATCGAGCCCATCCTTCAGCTCACATGCCGCGATCGCAATCGGCTCGGTCTGCAGGCGGCGCTGATGGGCGCTGCGGCCGTGGGTGTGCGCAATCTGCTTGCGCTGCGCGGCGACGATCCGAAGTTCGGCGATCAGCCGGATACGAAGCCGGTCTTCGATATCGATGCGCGCGGATTGCTGCTCACGGCTGCGCGGATGCGCGATGCGCAAGAGCTGCCGTCCGGCAAGAAGGTCGGCGGCAAGCCGGATTTCTTTCTGGGCGCGGCCGATGCGCCGATCGATCCCGCACCGGATTGGAAGCCTGTTTCGTTGAAGGGCAAGGTCGAAGCCGGCGCACGTTTTGCACAGACCCAGTTCTGTATGGATGCCGGTGTGCTGCGTCGTTACACCGAACGGCTGACGGAAGAAGGCATTCTGCCCGAACTTGCCATGATCGTCGGCGTGGTTCCGTTCCGCTCTGGAAAATCGGCGCGCTGGATCAAGAACAAGCTGTTTGGCGCGATCGTGCCGGACGCGATGATCGAACGCATGGACACCGCTTCGGATCCGATCGCTGAAGGCAAGGCGATCCTTGGCGATTATCTCCTAGAGATTTCCGAAATACCGGGCGTCGTCGGTGCGCATATCATGGCCCCGAACAACGATGATGCCGTGCCGGACGTCATCACTGAATTCCGCAAGCGCAAAGGCAAGTAACGACGCTGCAATAATCCTGCTGGACTAGACTGTCTGAAGCCGCCGTTCCGGGTGAAATTTCCACAACGCGATCACCCCCAGAACGACGCAGGTCAGCAAGACCACACTCTGCGTGATGACAAAAGGCGGCTCGGCCTGCTTCGGTGCCAGATGCTGAAGAAACATGACCTTCTGGAAGCTCTGCACGATGAAGACAAAGAGGTTCAGGTAGAGGGCAGCCAGTGCGCTTGCGACATAGACAAATCGCCACCAGCCGGCGAGTCGATAGATGTAAAGCGCCAAGACCGCCACAAGCAGAATAATCATCGACAGGAGGCCGACGGCCAGCGCCGGTGTGAAAATCGTGATCGGAAACAGGAATCCCGTTACGCTCGTCAGGATCGTGGTGAAAAGGAAAATCGCGGTCCAGACCGGGAGCTTGTTGGAAGCATACATTCCGCCCATCACGACAAAGCCGGAAAAAATGCCGACCATACTGACCGCAACATGCAGCAATAAAAATCCTTCCGGCGACAATCCCAAGATCATGGCAATCTTCCCCCTCAAACCGGCACATGAATCTTCTCCGCCGAGGTGAAATCGTCAAGGCGGTCTAACTGGTTTGTACGAGGAGAAACACAACCCCGTGTCCGTTCCGCAATAAACTGCGAACGGCAGTCATTTCGAGGCCGGGGAGAAACCCCGGCCGTCGTCAATCCCCCGCTAGCGGCGGAAGAAAGACGCCGCAGCCGATCGCATCGGAACAAAGATACAGCGCGTGTTGGCGCCCTGATGTTTGATCCAGTGCTTATCGACATTGTCGTAATCGCACGCACAACGATAGAATTTGCCGTCGGGCGAATAGGCGGTGCGCTTGCGAATCTGGCCGGTCGAACGGACTTCCCACTCATCGTCCGGCAGGGACCGCAATTCTCGCTCGCTGACTTCCCAGCAGCAATCGTTGGTGACGCAACAGGTCGCAGGAATCCAAGAAAGCAGCCAGGGGTTGGAATGGTGCTCGCCAGCGATTGCGACGCCCACGATCATTAGTGCGGCAAGAGCCGCAAGCCCGGCAGCTTGAGCGACGCGAGACCGTCGCTTGGACTCCATTCTCTGAACAGAGACTTTGGATTTCGACACCGGAAGAGAAGGCTCCGGCGACTCGTTACAGTTGGTCAGCGGATGTGACATGGCTTTTCTTCTTTGCTGGAGTAACCCGGCAACGCGATGGACAAGCAAGCCACGAGCCAAAGCACCCGGCTCTCACTTCATGGTGTTTAGATACCGTATGAAAGCCCGTGACCATTTCCGAAAACAAAGGTGACGCCGCGCTGGTTCCGCGGAGGAGAGGAGCTGCCATGCACGATGGAAAAAAGAACGTTAAACCTGTGGTCGCACGAATTTGGCGCGGACGGGTCGCTGCCGATCGAGCCGACGAGTATGCGGACTATCTTTACGAACACGGCATCCGGCCGCTGGAGGAAAAAGCCCTTGGCGTCCAGCTTTTCCGCGAGGATCGGGAGGCCGACAGCGAATTCATCACGATCTCCTACTGGGAGAGTATAGAGGCGATGTCGCGCTTCGCCGGTGACGACCCGACCCGTATCCACCACCTTCCGCGCGATCCGGAATTCCTGATCGAATTGCCGAAGACCGTGCAGATTCTGGCGATCACGGCATCCAGCGGCAGGACCGGATGGGGCTAGCTCCCGTTTTGATTTAAATTTCCTGATCGACGCCCATTGCGTGCGGCGCTTCGCCGAGTCAAACTGGAGGTATTACTTGGGGGCGTGTTGTGCGTCAGTATTTTCAGCGCTTCATGACGAGTGCTTCGTTGTATCTGATTTCGGCCCTTGGTGCCTGCAGTGGCGATCCGACGCTGACGCGTTACAAATCCGGCGAGTGGATCATCGAAGGCAAGATTGATCGCGTTTCGGACAAGCCAAGTTATCAAGCCAGCGTGCTGACCCGCTCTCGGAGTTACAAAGCGGAGCCTTTCCAACTTGAATTGGCAGATCTGCAATTGCTGTGTTTCGATAATGCGCCGGTGGTCTATTTCAAGTTCCTGACCAAGGTCGGCTCGAATCGCAATTCTCGTCTGTCCTATCGTTTTGACCAAAATCCCGGACATAACGTCAATGTCCGCATCCTGCGCGATTCCAAAACCATCGTCATCGAGGATCAGGACGAGGTTGTGCGTTTCGTCGACGAGATGCGGACGGCGAGCAATCTCATCGTGCAGGTCTTTTCCCTGACGGAGTTTCTGAGCACGGCGGATTTCAAGGTTGAAGGTGCGCAGAAGGCGATTGACGCTGTCTATGCAGGCTGCCCGCCGCGGCCCGTGCAGAGGCCCAAGGTCAGCT
Source organism: Pseudorhodoplanes sinuspersici (assembly GCF_002119765.1). NCBI lineage: Bacteria > Pseudomonadati > Pseudomonadota > Alphaproteobacteria > Hyphomicrobiales > Pseudorhodoplanes > Pseudorhodoplanes sinuspersici. Next base: position 417,237 of record NZ_CP021112.1, on the reverse strand, counting down.
AGATTCTAACAAAGATGTCCTGAGTTGGCCGTATCTCCTGCGCGGCACGCGATTGTATGCGCCGTGTTGCATTGTCTCGAGCCGTTGTCTCCAAGCCGTTGTCTCCAAGCCGTTTCGTCCTAAATTGAAACAAGGTTCACGTTTGTTCGCGGAGAACGAATCGCAGACGTGTTTTGCGTCACGATTCGAATCTTAAGAGAGTGTTGCGTATGCAAAAATCGGAAAGATGGGCAGTCAGTCAGCATTGCTGTCTGGCGGTCGCATCAAAGGGCGGAGTGATAACGACAGGATGAATGTGAATTCCCGTATCGCCATCTGGTGGTCTTCCATTCGCGGGCGCACGCTCGAAGAACTCGTGCCCTATGCGAGCCTTGCAGTTATTGCGGCGCTGCTGTTCGGCTTCGGCAAATTAGCCGGTGAAGTGCTCGACGGCGATACGCGTTCTTTCGATGAACGCGTGCTGCGCATGTTGCGCAATCCGAACGATCTTGCCGACCCGATCGGCCCCGATTGGCTCGAAGGTGCCGTTCGCGATATCACCAGCCTCGGCAGTTTCTCGGTGCTCACAATCGTGACGCTGAGCGTCATTATCTATCTTCTGATCGACGGAAAACGGGCTGCCGCGGCATTTGTTTTCCTTGCGATTGCCGGAGGCGGTATTCTCAGCGAATTGCTGAAACATGTTTTTGCGCGGCCGCGGCCGGAGTTGGTGGCGCATCTCGTCGACGTGAAAACAATGAGTTTTCCCAGTGGCCATGCCATGCTGTCGGCGGTGACATTTCTCACACTCGGCGCGTTGTTGACGCGTATTCAAGGCCGCAGGCGGTTGAAAGCCTATCTGCTGTCGCTCGCGATTTTCCTCACGATTCTGGTCGGCCTCAGCCGGCTCTATCTCGGAGTGCATTGGCCGACCGACGTGCTTGCCGGTTGGTGCGCCGGCGCAGCATGGGCGATGGGCTGCTGGTTGCTCGCCACCTGGCTGCAAAGCCGTGGCCAGATCGAAAGCCCTAATGCGAATGGCAAATGATGCCGTGCAGCAAGCACGGTTAACATATTGTCAAAACCGTATCCCTACACTCCGTAGTGAACTCCCGTGAGATGACGCCTGCTTAAGGGCAGCGAGTGGTGGGGTTTTGTATGTTGCGTTCGAGTACCGCCAGCATGTCGGAAGGGGACACCCATCGCGACTGCAAAGGCTGTGGCACCAGCATTCCACTTTCAGAGCCGATCCTCGTGAAATTCCAGCGCTGCTATTATTGCGGCCAGCATCATCCATTCGGAAACATCTGGATGAACCGCACGGCGCCGGCCCTCATCGTGGTTGCGATTGGTCTTATAGCGTTGTGGTGGGCGCAATTGGCGTCGTGATGATCTTCACGATACTGTCGTTGCATCACGCCTAGCGCGACATACCTTTCTGGGTGCCGAAGGGGGGAGGCGCCCAAGGGCATCGTGACCAGGCTCAACAGGGCGATGGCGAAGACGCTGGCCGATCCGGACATCCTCAGCCGGCTCAGCAAAGCGAAAATTGACAAATGGTGGCCGATCATCAAGGAAGCGGGGATCAAACCACAATGAGCGCCAGAATTCCTTGCGTGAGTGAGGCTCCGGATGTTTTCAAAGCCCGCCATTTTCTCTGCACTCCTGATAACCGCGGCGGCCCTCGCGGGATGTGTGACACAATCGGGCAATTCGCCTTCGACTCTGAGCTATCGCGACCTTGCCTCCGATGAGAAGAAGGTGGTTGCGGAGGCCGTCGGCCGGGTCATCAAGGACCCGGCTTCAGCCAAGTTCCATTGGGCCAAGTTTCCCGGCAATGCCGGCTCCGGTGACGTCAATTATTGCGCATGGGTGAATGCGAGGAGCGATTTGCCGGGCTATAGCGGCAATCAGCTCTATATCGCTGTCCTCGGCGCCGAGAACGGACGGGTCAAATCTGCTGTGGTCGGTGCCATTCATGGCGGTGCCGATGCCCATGTTGTGCGCGCTCTGTGCAAACGTTATGGCCTCAATCCAGACGATGCGGTCTAGGATGTCTGTGAGATCGAGTATGTCTGGGTATGTGCTGACGCTTGTCACCAAACCGACACCCGGACATGGTGAGTGTGGCTGGGATGGCGGCTCTCTCATCAGGTGATTGAGGTGCCGATATGGTGCCTCATTCTTCTATCGACGGCTTCAATGCACGATATGATCGTGTCGCCGTTTGAGATTCGGCGAGACGATGAGCCATGGCGAAGAAGAAGACGAAAACGAAAAGCACAAATCGTGATCCGATCCTGGCGGCAGGCGGCATTGTTACGCGCGGCCGCGCCAAACCGGTTTTTGCCGTCGTGCGGTTGCGTCGCCAGAAGAGCTGGGTGCTGCCAAAGGGCAAGCTCAACAAGGACGAGACGGCTATCGCGGCGGCAAGGCGCGAGGTGATCGAGGAGACCGGCCATGACGTCGCCATCCAGGAATATCTCGGCTCACTCGCCTATGTGACGTCTGGCCGTCCGAAAGTTGTAAAATTTTGGCGCATGGAGGCGAGCCGCAAGCCTGTCGCCAAGCTCATGAAGGACGTCAGCGCGGTTCGCTGGCTGCCGCTGGATCAGGCGATCAAGAAACTGACCCACGAGCGGGAGCGGGAATTTCTGACCAGGGTTGGTCCGCAAACGCGCGAGCAACTGCGAGAGGCAAAGGACAGGCGCAGAAAGCAGCGGGCTGCACCGCCTGCGCCTAGCAAACCTGTGGTGAAGCCCGTGAATGGTGGCCCTGGGCTACGGCGACATTCGGACGAGACCGGGGGCCTAAGGGTCAAAGCCGGGGCGACCCCGAGGGAATTCGTGCAGGCGCTCTGGCGCTGGCTTGGGCGGTAAGGCAGGCTTGGGCGGTAAGGCAGGCTCGTTCAAAGGGGAGCGTCGAAATGACCACGCTCCGTTCATCTTGAGTTCAACAAAGGCCGTCACAGTCAGCTTGGGCGATCGTCACCGCAATTGCGGAGGTGCAGAGATGAAGAAATCCATGATGGCCGCAGTTGCGACCATAGCGCTTGCCGCTGCGGTCGCCGCGCCCAGCCAGGCCGAAGCGCGGCGTGGCGGCGCGGTCGCGGCAGGAATTATCGGTGGTCTTGCTGCGGGTGCAATTATCGGCAGCGCCGCCTATCCGTATTACGGCTACGGTTATTATCCGGGTTATCCCGCACCGGTCTATGTGCCCGAGCCGGCCTATTTCGGGCCGCCTCCTGGATGTGTGCTCCGTCGGCAACGCGTATGGGACGGATATGCATGGCGTCGGCAGAATATCCGCGTCTGTCATTAAAAGCCCTCAACCGCAGCGCTTTTCTCTCCTGCGCTATCGGCGGGACAGTGACACTATCAAATTTGCGACAAAATAGCGTGGAACCCTAGGTCGGGTAAGATTTTGTAGCTAGGCTGCAACCTCGGGCTGCGAATCCGACCGGTTCCCCAGCCGCACCCCAGAAGGAGAACGTTCATGAGGAAATGGTTTATCGCGCTCGTCGCCGCGTTGACGATCGCGGGCTCGATGGTCGCGGTGACAAGCGAGGCGGATGCTCGCAACCGTGGCGGCGCAGTCGCCGCCGGTGTGCTTGGCGGTCTTGCCGCCGGCGCGATCATCGGCGCGGCAGCGGCTCCCTATTACTACGCTCCCCCGCCACCGCCGCCTCCGGTCTATTACGCTCCGGCCCCGGTCTATTATGGACCGGCTTGCCGCTGGGTGAAGCAGCGCTACTGGGATGGTTATTACTGGCAGGTGCGTCGCGTCCAGGTGTGTAACTGATCCACACCAAACCTGATCTTCAAAAAATCCGGCGGGTGAAAGCTCGCCGGATTTTTCATTTGAAAGATGCGCTGTGAGCAATGCGTGTTCGGGCATGGTGCTATCGAGCCGCCTGCATCTGCTCGGCCAGAGCACGCGAGGGCCAGCAATCCAGCGGCAGGCCCGCCGCCTTCTGCCAGGCGCCGAGCGCGGAGCGCGTTTTCATCCCGGCCTTGCCGTCGATCTTGTCGCTGTAGAAACCGGCCTTGGTCAGGTGCCGCTGGATTGTCTCGATATAGTCGGATCGCGCCTGTTCGATCTTGCCCCATGGCGTTGCGAAGTTTTTGCCGCCGGCAATGCGATCGGAGAGGTGGCCGACGAACAGCGCATAGAGATCGGCGAAGTTATAACCCTTGAACACGTAGAAATTCTTCAGCGTCAGGAACGCCGGCCCTTTCAGGCCGGCTGGCAGAAACAATGAAGCTTCCTCGCCAAGTTCCTCGCGAGTCGGCTTGTGGGTCAGGGGCGCATAGCCGCGCTTGATCCATTCGGCGACCGTCATCTTGGTATCGGGCTCGGCAATGGAGCAATCGACATTTGCAGGCAGGCGCACTTCGAAGCCCCAGCGCTTGCCGCGATCCCAGCCCTTGGCGAGAAGCTGGCTCGCCGCCGATCCGAGCGAATCCGGGACCGAGGTCCAGATATCGCGATGGCCGTCGCCGTCCTGATCCACCGCATACTTGAGAAAATCGGTCGGCAGGAATTGCGTGTGTCCCATCGCGCCCGCCCATGATGCCTTCATGTCTTTGAAGGCGACATGCTGCTCCTCCAGGATTTTCATCGCCAGCAGCAATTCGCGCCGGAACATCTCCTTGCGCCGGCCCATATAGGCTTGAGCGGCCAGCACCTCGATCGTGTTGTAGGGCAGCTTGACGTTGCCGTAATTGGTTTCGCGTCCCCAGATCGCGAGCACAACGGGCGGCGGCACACCGAAGCGCTTTTGGATCGCAGCCAATGTGGCCTTGTGCTCGGTGGCGAGCTTCTGTCCCTGTGCCGTCAATCGGGCGAGCGATGATTCCGACAGATATTGCGCCGGCGTGCGCTCGAATTCCGCCTGTCCGCGCGGCGCCTCCTTCGGCTTCCCCGGAATGACGAGGTCGGGCAGCGATTGGTTGAACTTCAGCCCGCGGGTTGCCTCATCGAACGTCCTGCGCGAGACGCCCATCGCTTGCGCATCCGGCCACAGCGATTGCAGGAATTTCTGAAAGTTGGCATCGCTCTGCGCGTGCGCCGGCAAACCACCCGCGGCGACCACCGACAGCACCAGACACAGGCGAACAACGATCTGGATTATCATTGGTAAGCCGTCTCCCTAACGCGCCATGACCATGAACAGACGGGGAAACCGGAGCAGCACTTTGCCATCCATCTGAAGCGGGTAGGCGGCCGCGATCCGCGCCGTATAGGCCTCGATGAAGGTCTGACGCTGCTCCGGCGGCAGCGGATCGATGAAGGGACGAAGGCCAGTGCCTTTCACCAGTTCGACGATCGCTTCGGGACCATCCAACACATGTTCATAGATGCAATGCCAGATATCGATGCGCGCACAATGCGGGCGGATGCGATCGTAATAGTCGTGTACCGATGGCAGGCTCATGCGGTCGCGCGGATTGGGCGGCAGCAATTTCACCCACGGCTCTTCCCTGGCCAGTTCGCGCATCCAGACATGGTTCGGTTCGTCCCAATTATCCGGGACCTGCATCGCCAGGATGGCGCCGGATTTCAGCGTCTTCAGAAGCCGCTGCAGTACGGCGACATGGTCCGGCAACCATTGGAAAGTGGCATTGGAAAAAAGAAGGTCGGTGTCGTCCGGTGCCGACCAGTCGTTCAGGTCGGCCTGAACGAAAGAACAATGCGGCAGACGCTCGCGCGCCTGCCGCAGCATGTCCGGCGATGAATCGACGCCGGTGATCGCCGCATCCGGGAAACGCTCCGCCAGCAATTGCGTCGAATTGCCGGGCCCGCAGCCGAGATCGAAGATCTTCCCGGCTTGAGTGAGTGGAACCTGCGCCAGCAGGTCGCGCGCCGGGCGCGACCGCTCATCTTCGAATTTGAGATATTGCTGCGCGTTCCAGTCTGCCATCAGCGCGCAAATTTCTTGTACTTGAGCCGATGCGGGATGGTGGAATCGGTGCCGAGCCGACGCATCTTGTCGGCCTCGTATTCCTGGAAGTTGCCCTCGAACCATTCAACATGTGAATCGCCCTCGAAGGCGAGCATGTGGGTCGCGATGCGGTCGAGAAACCAGCGATCATGGCTGATGATCACGGCGCAACCGGCGAAATCCTCCAGCGCCTCTTCCAGCGCACGCAGCGTATCGACGTCGAGATCGTTGGTCGGTTCGTCGAGCAGTAGCAGGTTGGCGCCGGATTTCAGCATCTTGGCAAGATGCACGCGGTTGCGCTCGCCGCCGGAGAGCTGCCCGACCTTCTTCTGCTGGTCGGCGCCCTTGAAGTTGAACGCCGAGCAATAGCCGCGCGAGTTCACTTCCTTCTTGCCGAGCAGGATCTGATCGACGCCGCCGGAAATTTCTTCCCAGACGGTCTTGGAGCCATCCAGTGCATCGCGCGACTGATCGACGTAACCAAGATGGACGGACTCGCCGATCTTGATTGTGCCGCCATCCGGCTGCTCCTGGCCGGTGATCATGCGAAACAGCGTGGTCTTGCCGGCGCCGTTCGGCCCGATAACACCGACGATGCCGCCGGGCGGAAGCTTGAAGGTGAGATTGTCGATCAAGAGGTTGTCGCCAAAGCCTTTGGTGAGACCCTCGAAGTCGACGACATTCTGCCCCAGCCGTTCGGCAACGGGGATAATGATCTGCGCCGTCGTCGTCTGCTTTTCGCCGGCCTTCTTGAGCAGATCCTCATAGCGCTGGAAGCGTGCCTTGGACTTGGCCTGCCGGGCCTTGGGGGACGCCGAAATCCATTCCTGTTCGGCGGCGAGTGTGCGCTGGCGCGATTCTTCCTCGCGGCCCTCCTGCGCAAGGCGCTTCTGCTTCTGGCCGAGCCATGAGGTGTAATTGCCCTGATAGGGAATGCCCTTGCCGCGGTCGAGCTCGAGAATCCAGCCGGTGACATTGTCGAGGAAGTAGCGATCGTGGGTGACGATCAGGATCGCGCCAGGATAGTTGCGTAAGTGACCTTCCAGCCAGGCGACGCTTTCGGCATCGAGATGGTTGGTCGGTTCGTCGAGCAGCAGCAATTCCGGGGCATCGAGCAGCAGCTTGCAGAGCGCGACCCGCCGCCGCTCGCCGCCGGAGAGCGATGTCACGTCGGCATCATCCGGTGGGCAGCGCAACGCATCCATCGCCTGGTCGACCTTGGAATCGAGATCCCACAGGCCCTGCGCCTCGATCTCGTCCTGCAGCTTGGTCATCTCGTCCGCGGTCTCGTCCGAGTAGTTCATCGCCAGTTCGTTGTAGCGGTCGAGGATCGCCTTCTGCTTGGCGACGCCTTCCATCACGTTCTCGCGGACGGTCTTGTCGGGATCGAGCTGCGGCTCCTGCGGCAGGTAGCCGACGCGTGCGCCGTCCGCGACCCAGGCTTCGCCGGAATAGTCGGTATCGATGCCGGCCATGATCCGCAGCAGCGTCGATTTGCCCGAGCCGTTGACGCCGAGTACGCCGATCTTCGCGTCCGGATAGAACTGCAGGTGGATATTCTCGAGCACCTTGCGGTTGCCGGGATAGACCTTGGTCAGCCCCTGCATGAAATAGATGAATTGGCGGCCGTTCATTTCGGTGAGAACCCTCTGGGCGGATGCGTTCCGCGCGGTGGAGCGCCGGATTTTGCGATGTTTTCGGAGATGCGGGGCTTAAGTAACGGCGGAGCCGGAAAAGGGCAAGGCGGGGTCTTACCCTCCCCTGGAGGGGGAGGGTCGCTGTGAGCGAAGCGAGCAGCGGGGTGGGGTGACTTGCTTTCAAAACTCACCCCACCCCGGCTCGTATCTCACCTGCGTTCGATACGCGCCGACCCTCCCCCAGCCCAAGTCGGATGTTTCCGACCTGGGACCTCGCATGGACTGAAGTCGCAAACATGCGACTTCAGTGGGAGGGTGAACATATCAGGCGGCGCGTTGCGGCGCTTCGAGCGGCGGCGTGCCGTCCTGCATGATGCTGCGAAGCATGTCCCGCAATTCGGCATTGTCAGTGTGGCCGTGAACCGCGACCGCATGCTGCGCGGCGGCTTCCAGCAATTCGCCTTCAGTGTCGGCGCTGAGCGCGACCGTGCAATTCATTTCGCTCGGGAAGGCGCGGCAATCGATGAATTTCCGCATCAGTTCCTCCTGTGACGGTTGAACGATCTGCGTCGGATGTCCGGTCTGTCGGCCGGTGGTGCATTTTACGCCTGTGCTTGCGGGTTGAACAGCGATTGCGAGAGACGGGCGGGCGTCGGGCATGGCGAGACGCCCCTGTTGTTTAGCGGCGCGGGCGCGCCCGTCTTCCAAACCGCAGCTTCTTCCCTTGCTTGCGCAAGGGCGCGCGGAACGCCGGGCTTTCTGGCCAGCCCATGGCCCCATGCGCGATGTGAGTAAGCGCATGAGATTGGTAGCACCACGAACCGCCGAAAAGACTCCGGCGTTCCGCGCGCGGTGTTTGACGGTCTGCTCCATCGTCCCCAGTGGACGTTCCTCCACCGAAACGCCGGGCAGCTAGCCTGGCGGGACGCGGCTTGAACCGACCGCACAGCGGGTTACGTCTGCCCGCCGCACGGCCACCGCTCCCCGCCCCGCGTCTCACGACGCTCATGAAACGCCCCTTCAGCGGGACGGGATATAGGAAAAAAATCATAACTCGGGGAGGATGTCAAGCGGGATGTTTGGCGGGTCGTCGCTTGGTTGGTTGTCTCGGCAAAATGTCCCCACAACCGCTCGTCCCCGCGAAGGCGGGGATCCAGAGCCACGAGCACTGTTCGTTCGGATGCATTCTGGATTCCCGCCAGAGCTTGTTATCGGGCGCGCGCGAGCGCGGCCCGTTGGCGGGAATGAGCGGCGGCTGGGGTAGGACTGCGCAAAAACAACGGCGCGCAACGAGCCGTACCTTGTCCGGCGCGCTGATCCGCGAAATTCATCGCATATGTCAGGCGGCATGAAGATGATGGGCTTTGCTGCGCTTGGCTCACCCTATGCAACGGCGGTGCGGCCCTGCCATCGTGCAAAACGGTGCGCCGATCGAAACGAATCCTTTACCGCCGTCGCGGCTGCGCGTGACAACGCGGGGCGTCTATCGCTAGCGGACGGGGCATGCAAAAAAGCCGGTGAAACAAAGTGTTTCTTGCCGAACCGCAGCGGGATGATGTGTCCTTCATGCGAAAGCAAGTGTTGGCACATCACCACAGCATTTGGAAACCGTTGATGGACTTGTGTGGTGAGGCAGCGAGATAGCGCCGGCGTGTTGCTTTTTGTCTCGAAGATCGTAGATGATGACGCCATAGCGATCTGACCTCGCCGATTTTGATCTGTTGATTTTTGGTTTGAAATCATTGTCTGGAGCTTGTGTCATGGGATGCCGTTGCAATGAACGTCGCGGTGCGATGCGCCAAGGTGCCGCCGCGGCGATGCGGGGGAACGCCGCCGACGTAAAACAGGCGGCAACGTTTGTCGGTCGCACGCTGGTCGAAGACGTGCGCCGCGGTGAACTGCAACGCTCCGCTATGCAGCGGCTCGCCAATCTGCGCCGGCTTGGGCGGCCGCGCGAATAGACAAAACTCTGCTGGCCCTGTTCTTTTGCCGAATCGGGCGCGCGTCATTCGAAAAGTTGGGGAGAATGATGCGCCTGTCTCCACCTGCGCGAGGTCGAGCGGGATGATTGTCGCGGCTGGCGTCTTCCTCAGCCTTCGCGATTGGGCGTGCCGAGAACATGCGTCTTCGGCGGCATCATCACATTGTCGAAAGTCTGCGTAAACATTGCCGCTGCAAAGAAGGCGACTGCACGCAGCGTTTCCTTGCCGGTATTGGCGAGGTCATGCCGGATCGGTGTTGGCAGAACGAAAATGCTGCCTGGCCCGACCGGGTGGACGGTGCCGTCTTCCATATGCAGTTCACCGGTCCCGGCGATGATGTACTGAGTCTCCTCAGTGGCATCGGTGTGCCAGCCGAGACGTGCGCCCGGCTCGATCTCGTAGACGATCGTCGACGACTGGGTCGCGCCTTTGCCGCCGCAGGCGGCGAAAGCACCGGCCCATTGGACCGAAGGATCGTCCTGTCCCCACACCTTGGTTCGTTCAAGCTTGTTGGATGCGACGACGTCCATGATCACGTTTCCCGCAATGGTTATAAAATGCGGGATGAGTGTGCTTGCTATCCGTATTCTTTGTGTCTGTGCAGTCGCTAAAGTCCGATGCAAACTCTCGGCGAATTGAGCGTCGCCGGATCTGCAAAAAGAACAATCCGTCTACTTCACCGGAATGACATCCTTGGCGTTGTCCGCGCCCATATAGACGGCGATCAGGCGCATCGGTTGCGTGCCCGTATTCTCGCCGAAATGCGCGACGTTCATCGCTTCCATCAGTGCGTCGCCCTGGCGATAGGTGCGCTTGCCTTTGGCGCCGTAATCGACGGTGATCTCGCCTTCAAGGATATAGGCGAACATCGGCACGCCGTGTTTGTGAACGAGCGTGCGCGCGCCGGGCGCGAGCGTGACGATCGAGGCCGTCACATGCGCGGTGCCGGATGGATAGTGGATCGTTTCGCCGACAACTGTGGTGCCGGTCGAGAGCAGCGGCACGGCGGGATAACCCTTCGTCTCCGTGCCGCCTTCTGTCTTGACTGCGGGCTGCGCATCCTGCGCGATGACGGCATGTGGAACGAACACAAACGCAAGCGCCGCGGACGCGGCGATTAGGAAACGATCAACCATAAGCGTGTTCCTCGTGAACGCTGCTGTCGTCTTCACGCGTCGCAGCACTTTCTTAAGATTCGCAATCGACGAAAAACAAGGGACGCGATTCGTTCTTCGAGAACAAACGAGAACATATCATGCTATCGCGCCCGGATAGCATGCGATGCGTCGCGCTAACGCTTATAAAGTCGCGCTACCGCTTATAAAAAAGAAACAAGGCAGCGGGCGCAAAAACGGGACGGACGCTCAGCCTCTGGTGTCGTCTACGTCCGTTTCCGGTCGGTCGCCTCCCGGGGCCGTTTCGGTATGCCACTTGCCGTCCGCGTCCTCCCACTCGATGACTTCGGTGCGGCCGGGCACGCGCTGCTCCTGCGCGGCCTTCTTTGCGGCCTTGAGGGCGGCGGCGTGGCTCGGGAAGCTCTCCGAGAACACATCGCCGACCTTGTAAGCCCAGCCGCCGTCATGCTGGACGATGCGATATGTCAGATGGGTCATGGAACCAGCCTCTGGAATTGCGTTGTCTCTGGTGGAGATTTGCAAATCCGCTTCCGCACACGCAAGGGGAAACCGGCGCATGGCCGGGTGTGGCCTGTTGCCAATTCTCGCAGCGGACGAGGTCCTGGGACTATAAGCCGCGCTCTTTCTTCAATCGGTCGAGCTGCGCCGTGACCTCGCGCGGCAGGCTCCGCACGCCCTGCTGACCGAGATAAGACAAAGCCGGACGCAATTGCGATTGCGAGAGCCAGCCCGGCTGACGCTTCGGCGAGACCAGCCGGTCGAAGACCAGCACCATCAGCACCGCCAGGAGCAGGATGCGGATGGCGCCGAGCGCGGCACCGGCGATGCGGTCCGGCGTGCTGACATGCTCCCCGACCGCCGCGCTGACGGAACTGCGAAGCAAGGCCGCCATGACGATGCCGACGACGAGGAAGATGACAAAAAACAAAATGCCATTCGATTCTCCGGCGGACGGGATCATCGCGGGAAGATAGGGCGCGAGCTTCGGCGTCAGCATGATGGCGACGGGCGCAGCGGCGACATAACCGAAGATCGTCGCCAGGCTGCGGAGCAGCCCGGAGCGGTAACCCATGACGATTGCGACGAGAGCGGCGGCGACGATGGCGGCATCGAAGAGATTCATGCCGGCATCTATCGGCGCGAGCCGTAAAATTTTTATGCATCGATGATGAGGGGGCGGTATGTGTTGCGATCATGGGAAGGCCGGGTGAAAGCCCGGCCCTTTTCGTTACGGCATGCGTGTCGTTACGGTTTTCGCGCGGTCAGCCCGATGATTGCCGACATGCCGGAATGTCCGGCGCCCTCGTGCATCTCGCGCTCTTCCTCGACGATGCTGACATCCGCGAGATCGCCGAAGGCGCGTTCCAGCATATCGCGCGTATACAGGTGCTCGATCTGCTTCGGGCCGCCGGTGCCATATTGCAGTTGCTTGGGTGTATAGCCTTGCACGATCAAGAGGCCGCCGCGTTTCAGCGCGCGCCGCATGCCGGTCCATTTTTGTTCGCGCTGTGCTGGCGTCGAGAATTGCGTGAAGATCTCGGCGACGACATCGAATGTCTCTTCCGGATAAGGCCAGGCGTGCACGTCGGCTTCCTCGAAAGTGACGGCAACCTTGTTCTCGGCCGCGAGCGCGCGGGCTTTCGCCAGCGCGGCCGGCGAGAAATCGATCGACAGGACGTCGAGCCCCTGTTTGGCCAGCCAGACACCGTTGCGGCCTTCGCCATCGGCAACCGCCAGAACTTTTCCGCTGCGCGGCAAGAGCGGCTTGCAGCGGACCAGAAATTCGTTGGGCTCCTTGCCGAAGCGATAATCCGGCGTCGAATAGCGGTCCTGCCAGTGCTGGAGTTCTGAAGTGTTGGTCATGATGGTTGCCCTGCAGATTTTCGGTGTCTGTGATCAGATCGTGTGCGCGCCTTCGGATCGTCTTCGTTATGGCGGCATGACTTTCGCAAGGATCTCGGCTGAACCATAAAGCCCAAAGCCGAAGATGGTATGCGTAACAAGGCTGCGAATGCGAGCGAGGTTCGGCTTCGGCGTCCGTGATGCAGCGATGCCAAGCCCCAGACCGGGTTGCAGGATAAAGAAGGGCGCAGCCACTGTCAGAATGCCGGCTGCGAGGGCCGGCCCGAGCGTCGGGCTGCGAGCCCAGCCGGGTCCACAGGCGATCAGGAGCAGGCCGGCAAAGATGATCCCGATCGCGTAATGCGCCGCCCAGCCGATCGCGCGCTCGCCGCGAATGGCCGGAGACGCCGCGATGCGCGCATGCGTAAAGCGGCCGGCGGCCATGTGTCCAAGCCAGCGTCCGACCATGGCGTAGTCGAGCGACGAGATGGCGAAGGCCCTTTTCAGAAACACCGCCCACAGATCCATCAGGACCGTCGCCCCAACGCCCATCAGTACCGCGCGGAGAACAAACTCCATCTCAGCCTCTCTTCGGCCCCCGGCCCGGTTCGGCCGCTTGTGTTCGGCGACCGGCAGCGCCACTATACAAGTTCAAGTGAACTTGAGGTCAAGCTCTTGAAAAGCATGGATATCGCCGAGGTCGCCCGGCGCTCCGGAACGCCCGCCTCCACACTTCGCTTCTATGAGGAGAAGGGACTCATCACGTCGATCGGACGGCGCGGCCTGCGGCGCCTGTTCGCGCCGGGCGTCATGCAGCAGCTTGCGCTTATTGCGCTGGGGCGCGCCGCGGGGTTTTCGCTCGAAGAGATCGCGGCCATGTTTGCGCCTGACGGCAAGCCGCGGATCCGGCGTGATCAACTGACGGCGAAGGCGGACGATCTTGATCGCATGATCCGCAAACTGACAGCGATGCGCGACGGACTTCGCCATGCCGCGGTCTGTCCGGCGCCAAGCCATATGGAATGCCCGACATTCCAGCGCATGCTGCGGCTCGCGGGGGCCGGCCGGCTCACTCCGCCGGTGCGGCGGGGCAGGGGGTAGCGGCGGGCCGAGCGTGTTTAAATCCCGACGCCGCGATTATAACTGTCGATCAACTGGTTGTAGTCGCGCAACAGGCGCTGCGGTGAGCCTTCGACCATCCAGCCGCTGCCGGCATTCAGCATCATCCTGTCGCCGGAGCTGTAGGGCACCTTGTCGCGAACGCGGCGCATCAGCTGCTTCGATGTGGTGAGGAATGACTTGGCATTGCCGATGAAGAACGAGCCGATCTTGGGATTGCCGTCCGCTCCGGATAGCTGCTCGGTGGCCTTGACGATACTTTCATAGTCGTTGAGCGCCTGCGTGATCGCGGCAAGATCGGGCTTCTCCGCATCCTGCGCGCGCAGCACGCGCTTGGCGTTGATCATCAGCGCCTCGACATGATAGCGCGTCTTGCGGCCTTCCTTCTGCTCGATCGCGGCGAGCTTTTCGGCCGCGCGTTTGTCGTTGATGGCCTCGACGCCGCTGCGCAGCGCCTTGTCGGCGCTGGCGAACGCATCCCAGGCGGCGACGAGGCGGGGATGCAGGGCCTTGCCCTTGGCCATCTTGTCGTCCTTGTAATTCTCCTGCGCGTAATAGTCGTCGGCCTCTTTCAGCAGCGGCTCGAGTTTGCCGACTGCATCCGCATAAGCTGACGCGGCGGCTTCGAGTTCGGCATCGCGCGGCTCCAGCGCATTGGCTTTCTCGATCGTCTTCCGGCAATCCGACGTGTCGTAGATGGTGTAGGTGCCGTAGATGATCCGCTCCTTGCCAGTCGGGCCGCTATTTTTTTTGGCCCAGCTGAAATAGCGCGAGCGCGACGAATAGGAGCGCTCCGACAGCCGGTTGATGCAGCCGACATAGGCATTGAGTTTTTCGGTGAGCGAGGGAGCGGAGGACGTGGATGAGGGGGCCTGCGCGGCCGCGCCGTCGATGGCCAGCAAAGTCGCGAGAAACGGGACGGCGAAGGCAGCAGCACGAAGCGGATTCATAGAGGGCCTCCTTGAATGCCGAACCATATCATGACTCGTCGGCCGAAGGCCGAAGATCATCGTCGAAGCGGGCCGGGCCATAACCCGTCACGCCAAGCACCACCGGATCGAAAACCCATCCCACACGCTCCAGCCACAGATGCAGGTCGCCGGTTGGAAATCCGGCGATGCGGCCTCCGTCGCGCGGGTTGAGATGATAGATGACGTGCAGGAGGATTTCTCGCTGCACGCGCGCGGCGTTCTTCCGGGTGTTGCGGCCGCGCCGGCGCGGCGGCGTTGCCGCGATCACGGCCATCGCGTCGTAGAGGCGCCAGAATGCTTCCTTGTCGAAGAATTCGCGCTCATGGATGGCGTGCATGAACGAGCCTTCGGCCGCGACATTATTGGCGGCGAGAATGGCGCGGGCGTGGGCCAGGTCGGACGTCATGACTGATGGTCGCTCGTCGCAGCGTTGTGGTTCACGCGGCGGCCAATGAATGATGCCATCATGGCAACCGGAGACGCGTTCAGGTCAAGTCAGGAGAGCAGCTGCGATGACATACAAGAACCCCAGCATCACCGTCGACTGCGTCGTATTCGACGACCGCGACCGCCTGCTGCTGATCCGGCGGCGCAATCCGCCGTTCGCGGGGCAGTTCGCTTTGCCTGGCGGCTTTGTCGATTACGGCGAGACCACCGAGGCGGCGGCGCGCCGCGAGCTTTTGGAGGAAACCGGCCTCACGGCCAAAGACCTGCGGCTGATCGGCGTTTATTCGGACCCGAAGCGCGATCCGCGCGGCCACACCATCAGCATTGCCTATCTTGTGGTGATCGAGGACGGCGCGCCGACAGCCGGCGATGACGCGACAGAAGCGCAATTCCGCGTTGACTGGCGCGAGCTTGAACTCGCGTTCGATCACAATGAGATTGTGCGGGATGCGGTGAGGATGCGAAGGTTAAAACGATAATTTTTATGGCGCGAAACACCGTCCCAGATTTCGCTGCGCATCATACGGTAACTTCAAGCGCGTGACTTCTGGGAGTGCGAAGAGGCGTTGTGATATGATCGCGTCTCTATGTCCAGTCTGTGAGGGATGCGCGATTGCGCCTCGCTATCGGCCCTCCCGTCGAAGCAGCCCGTCACCTACCGTGAATCGTTGCGTTCTTTCCTGATCGCTCAGTTGTTCGCAAGCTTCGGCTTCAGTTCTGCTATCAGTTGGCCAGCTTCGTACGCGCCGCCTTGGTTCCCCTTGTACATGACCACAAAGAATCCTCCCCCCGATTTGTTGATTGGCAGAGTGGCATAGGTGCTAAAAACTGTTGTGGTCGTCGTCGTAAGTTTGGGTCCGAAATTTTCGCGAGCTGCCTTCTCGCGCAAGTACGCGGGAAGCTTCCCGGCTTTTTGTGCATCCAAAGCGGCCTGATCTTCGATTGTAAGCAACGAAAATCGTTGATGTCCGTTCTGAACGGTCATCTCGGACGCCCGTAACATTAGCATCGATCTGACCTTCTCTTCGGATGTGAATCCATTTCCCGATATCACGATGATACCAGTGTTCTGATCAATCATCTTGTCCGTGAAGCCACCCGTAAGACCCGTCTCCTGGTATTTCGTCGCACAGCCAGAAACTGCAATCGAAAACGAGAAGATAATGGCAGGAAGTAGTTTCGTTCCAAGCCGTTCCATATGAAAAGTCCTGCGTCGCAATTATAAAAAGCCACTCAAAGAAAATGGTGGGCTTGGCGCTACGCGCCTTAGCCCACCATGCGTGTCTAGGTCCCCGCTTTCGCGGGGACGACGGAGTGGCCTACAACGCCTTGTTGCTCTCCTTCACCAGCGTGGCGTTCCGGGCGGCATGAGTTGCTTCAGAATCGAGTGCCGTGGTGTGCGGTGCCTTCACCTTGTCAGCGTCGACATAAACCTGCTGGCCCATGGCGTTGAACTTGTCCGACATCTCCTTCATGCCAGCTTGAGCAGCGTCTAGCCCAAGCGCGGTCTTCTCGTTATCGCCGAGGCTCGCCGCATAGTCGCGCACATCCTGCGTGATCTTCATCGAGCAGAATTTCGGACCGCACATCGAGCAGAAATGCGCGACCTTGTGCGCTTCCTTCGGCAGCGTTTCGTCATGATATTCACGCGCGGTGTCGGGATCGAGGCCGAGATTGAACTGATCCTCCCAGCGGAAGTCGAAGCGCGCGCGGCTCAATGCATCATCGCGGAGCTGCGCCGCGGGATGGCCCTTGGCGAGATCGGCGGCGTGCGCGGCGATCTTGTAGGTGATGACGCCTTCCTTGACGTCGTCGCGGTTCGGCAGGCCGAGATGCTCTTTCGGCGTGACGTAGCAGAGCATCGCGCAGCCGAACCAGCCGATCATCGCCGCGCCAATGCCCGAGGTGATGTGGTCATAGCCCGGCGCGATGTCGGTGGTGAGCGGCCCAAGCGTATAGAACGGGGCTTCGCCACATTCCTTCAACTGTTTGTCCATGTTGATCTTGATCTTGTGCATCGGCACATGGCCGGGGCCTTCGATCATCACCTGGCAGCCCTTCTTCCAGGCGATCTGCGTCAGTTCGCCGAGCGTCTCGAGTTCGGCGAATTGCGCGCGGTCGTTGGCGTCGGCGATCGAGCCGGGCCGCAGGCCGTCGCCGAGCGAGAACGACACGTCATACTTGCGCATGATGTCGCAAATCTCGTCGAAGCGTTCGTAGAGGAAGCTTTCCTTGTGCCGCGACAGGCACCACTTGGCCATGATCGAACCGCCGCGCGAAACGATGCCGGTGACTCTATTGGCGGTCAGCGGCACATAGGCCAGCCGCACGCCGGCATGGATGGTGAAGTAATCGACGCCCTGTTCGCATTGCTCGATCAGCGTGTCCTTGTAGCATTCCCAGTCCAGCTTGACCGGATCGCCATTGACCTTTTCCAGTGCCTGATAGATCGGCACGGTGCCGATCGGCACCGGGCTGTTGCGGATGATCCATTCACGGGTGTTGTGGATGTTACGGCCGGTGGAGAGATCCATCACCGTGTCGGCGCCCCAGCGGATCGACCACACCATCTTCTCGATCTCTTCTTCGACCGAAGAGGTGACCGCCGAGTTGCCGATATTGGCGTTGATCTTAACGAGGAAGTTGCGGCCGATGATCATCGGCTCGAGTTCGCCATGGTTGATGTTGCTCGGGATGATCGCGCGGCCGCGGGCGATCTCGTCGCGCACGAATTCCGGCGTGATGAAGGCGGGCAGCGATGCGCCGAAGCTCTCGCCATCGGCGAGCGCGGCCTCGGCGCGGTCCAGCATCTTTTTGCGGCCGAGATTTTCGCGCTCGGCGACGTAGATCATTTCCTTGGTGATGATGCCGGCGCGCGCAAATTCATATTGCGTCACCTTGGCATCGCCGATGGCGCGCATCGGCTTGGGCGTGTTCGGGAACATGCGGGCGAGATGTTTGCCGGTGACATTGCCGTTGTCCTCGGCCTTGATCTCGCGGCCTTCGTACTCCTCGACGCCGCCACGTTCCTTCACCCACGCGGTGCGGACGCGCTTCAGGCCCTTCTCGACATCAATGACGGCATCGTTGTCGGTATAGGGGCCCGACGTGTCGTAGATCGGGACCGGTGCTTCATTGGCGGCCGGCGTCAGCAGGATCTCCCGCAAGGGAACGCGCAGGTCCGGCGCGGCGTCCGGCGTCACATGGATTTTGCGCGAACCCTGAATGGGGCCGGTGGTGACTTTCGGCGTCACGAGATCGTTCGGGGAGACGGGCCTGTTCATTGTCTTCTCCTCTAGGCCGGCACGGCCGGTTGCGTTGTGTATTCGAGCCAGGCGCGCACGCGCGCGTCCGGATCGGAATTGCGGGTGACGTCGCTGACGACGGCGATGGAATCGGCGCCGGCCTTGAACACCGCGGGCGCCTGCTCCAGCGTGATGCCGCCGATGGCGATCAACGGAATGCTGCCGATGCGCTTTTTCCAGACGCCGATCTTGTCGAGCCCTTGCGGAGCGAAGCGCATCACCTTGAGCGTGGTCGGATAGATCGGACCCAGCGCGACATAATCGGGATCGTGGCGCAGCGCGTTGTCGAGTTCTTCGTCGTCATGCGTGGAGAGCCCGAGCGTAAGACCGGCGCGGCGGATCGCCGGAATGTCGGCCTCGGCGAGATCCTCCTGGCCGAGATGCAGATGCTGCGCGCCGGCCTCGATCGCCGCCTGCCAGTAATCGTTGACGACAAGTTTTGTGTTCGTGCCCTTGGTCGCCGCGAGCGCGGCGCGTACCAACGGCAGAGCGTCCGCGTGCGACAGATCCTTTGCACGCAATTGCACCGTGCCGACGCCAAGCCGCGTTAGGCGTTCGACCCAAGGAAGCGTATCGACGACAGGATAGAAGCGATCAGGATACGGCATGCCAGAACGGGGTCCCGATGACAGGAGTGGATGGAGAGGCGAAATCGCGCGCGCCCATCAGGCCCGCTTCATAGGCGATGCGGCCGCTTTCGACGCCGAGTTTGAACGCGCTCGCCATGTTGACCGGATCGGCCGCTTTCGCGACGGCGGTGTTGAGCAGCACGGCGTCATAGCCAAGCTCCATCGCATCGGCGGCATGCGACGGCGCGCCGAGCCCGGCATCGACAACGAGCGTGATGTCGGGCAGCCGTGCCCGCATGAGCTTCAGCGCGTCGCGATTGATCAGCCCGCGGGCGCTGCCGATCGGCGCCGCCCATGGCATCACCACGCGGCAGCCGGCATCGACCAGGCGCTGCGCGACGCCAAGATCCTCGGTCGTGTAGGGGAAGACCTCGAAGCCATCCTTAACGAGAATGTTTGCAGCTTCGACCAGTCCGACGACATCGGGCTGCAGCGTTTCGTCGTCGGCGATGACTTCCAGCTTGATCCACGATGTGCCGAACAATTCGCGCGCCATCTGCGCGGTGGTGACGGCTTCGCGCACCGAGCGGCAACCGGCGGTGTTCGGCAGCACGGCGACCTCGAGTTCGCGGATCAGCGACCAGAAGTTGTTGCCGGATTTGCCGCCCGCGGTTTCGCGGCGCAGGGCGACAGTGGCAATCTGCGCGCCCGAGGCGCGGATCGCCTCTTGCATGATCGCGGGCGAGGGATAGAGCGCCGTGCCGATCAGGAGGCGAGAGGAGAAGGTTTTGCCGTAGAGGGTCAGCATAATGGTCCTCGCATGCTGCCAACTTTCCGCTCGTCCCCGCGCAGGCGGGGGCCCAGGGTTTCACGCTGGATTCCCGCCTTCGCGGGAATGAGCGGGTGAAGAGGAAACATCATCATCCCCCTTGCCGTGGCGTGAGGATTTCGACCTCGTCGCCATCCTTCAGCGCGGTTTCGCCCCAGCGGGCGCGTTGCACGACCTCGTAATTCACGGCGACGACGAAATGCGTGCCCTCGAATTCCAGTTCACGCAGCAGGGCATCGACATGCGCGGCTGCGATATCCCTGCGTTCGCCATTGACGATCAATTGCATCGTATAACCTCGTTATCGATTGCGCCCCGCGCGACATAGGCCAGCGTCATTTCGGCAAGCGCCGGCGCGATGAGGAAGCCGTGGCGGTAAAGCCCGTTCACCGCGATCTGCGATCCTTCGATCGTGATGCGCGGCAGATTGTCGGGATAGGCCGGCCGCAAACCGCTGTCGAATTCGACGATGCGGGCTTCGGCAAAGGCCGGATGTACGGCATAGGCCATGCTGAGCAATTCCAGCGCCGAGCGCACGCTCATGCCGTTGTCTTCGCTTTCAAGCGAGGTCGCGCCGATCATGATGCGATTGTCGGCGCGCGGCACGACATAAAGCGGCCAGCGCGGATGCATCAGCCGCACCGGGCGCGACAGCGAGATTTCATTGGTCTCGACTATGATGGTTTCGCCCTTCACGCCGCGCAGGTTGCCCGCCGCTTCGGTTGCCACGTCTTCGCGCGCGGCAAGCCCACGGCAATCGATCACGAGGCCGTCGAGATCGCGCGGCTCGCAGGTGCTGTCGAACCGGATCGCGACGCCATGCGCGGTGAGCTGTTCATGCAGTGAAGGCAGCACGCGGCGCGGCTCGACATGGCCTTCCTCTGCAAAGAACAGCGCTTCGCGGAAGCGGCCGCCGAGCGCCGGCTCGAGTTCGCCGATGCGATTGTCGTGGATGCGCTCGTGATGGGCGGTCATGCGCGCGAAGCGCTCGAAATCGGTCCGGTCGCGCGGATGGGCGATGACTAATGAACCGTTAAAGACGGTGTCCGGCACGTGCTCGCGCCACAGGCTGAGCGAGCGGGCCCCCAGCCGCGTGATGATAGGTTCCGCCGCTTCCTGTTCGCACCACGGCGCCAGCATGCCGCCGGCATGCACGCTGGTGGATTGGGTAAGGTCGCGGCCGCTGCGCTCGTACACGGTGACCGGATGGCCCGCCTTGGCGAACAGCAGCGCCTGCCATGTGCCGCCAATGCCGGCACCGACGATGCTGACAGGCGTTTCGGATGGGGTGGAGGATCGCGCCATCGGATGTGATGACGGATATTGCGCCTGTTGGCGCGACGAATCGAACTTTGACTGCATATCCCTGTCCCTTCGCCGGCATGACCCGGATCAGGTTCAAAGGGTTACCGCATTATGCGGAATCTCAGCCCCTCTTCGGGACTCCCCTCGGAACGAGGCTAATGTAAGCGTATAGGCGCGGGTGTCAACGCGTGGGGACGTTAGCCATTGCCATTTCGCCGCGGCTCCCGCATTCCATGGGCAAGTTCCGCGAGACACGGGGAAGGGCCGCCGCTTGACACGTCACGTCAAAAACATCCTGTTCATCATGTGCGATCAGTTGCGCTTCGACTATCTGTCCTGCGCCGGCCATCCGACGCTCCGCACCCCGAACATCGATGCATTGGCGGCGCGCGGCGTGCGTTTTACCCGCGCCTATGTGCAATCGCCCGTGTGTGGAGCCTCGCGCATGAGCTTCTATACCGGCCGCTACGTGCAGTCGCATGGCGCCGCCTGGAACGGATTTCCGCTGAAGGTCGGCGAGATGACCATGGGCGATTATCTCCGCCCGCTCGGCGTTCAGACGGTGCTGGTCGGCAAGACGCATATGCAGCCGGACGCCGAAGGCATGGAGCGGCTCGGCATCGACCCGCAGTCGATCATCGGTGTGCGGGTGTCCGAATGCGGCTTCGATCCTTACGAGCGCGACGACGGATTGCACGGTATCGGTCCCGATGGTCGCTATGACCCGCGGCTGCCGCGCTACAATTCCTATCTCAACGACAAAGGCTATCCCGGCGACAATCCCTGGCACGACTACGCCAACGCGGCGCAGGGCAGCGATAATGAACTCGCATCCGGCTGGGCGATGCGGCATGCGCGCAAGCCCGCGCGCGTCGCCGAGGAGGATTCCGAGACGCCCTATATGACGCGCCGCGCCATGGACTTCATCACCGAGGCGGGAGACGCGCCGTGGTGCCTGCACCTGTCATACATCAAGCCGCACTGGCCCTATATCGCGCCACCGCCGTATAACGACATGTACAGCGCCGACGATGTCATTCCGGCGGTGAAGAACGAGGAGGAGCGCGCCGATCCGCACCCCGTCTATCGCGAATTCATGAATCATCTGGTCGGACGGAATTTTGCGCGCGAGGAGGTGCGGCGCGAGGTGATCCCGGTCTATATGGGCTTGATCCGGCAGATCGATGATCAGCTCGGCCTTCTGTTCGGCTTCATGCGCGAGCGTGGGCTGATGGACAACACGCTGATCGTTTTCACCTCCGATCACGGCGATTATCTCGGCGACCATTGGCTCGGCGAGAAGGACCTGTTTCACGAGCCGTCGGTGAAAATTCCGCTGATCGTCTACGATCCTTCGCGGTCTGCCGACGCGACGCGCGGATCAGTCTGCGATGTGCTGGTGGAATCGATCGATCTGTTGCCGACTTTCCTCGACAGCTTTGGCGCCGATCCGCAGGAGCAGTCGCACCGGCTGGAGGGGCGCTCGCTGCATCCATGGCTGCGAGGCGAACATCCGAAAGACTGGCGCGACATCGTTTTCAGCGAATACGATTATTCCATGCTGCCTGCCGCTATGAAGCTCGGCGTGGCACCGCGCGATGCACGGCTGTTCATGGCTGCCGACCGGCGCTGGAAATACGTCCACGCGGTCGGCTTCCGTCCGATGCTGTTCGATATGGAATCCGATCCTTGCGAGTACCGCGATCTTGGCGCCAACCCCGCTTATGCGCATGAGCGCGAGCGGCTGGCGGCGGCTTTGTCGGACTGGGCGTTGCGGCAATCGCAACGCACGACGATCTCCGAGCGCCAGATTCTCGCCGGGCGAGGAAAGTCGCAGCGACGCGGCATCCTGATCGGAGTCTGGGACGAAAGTGAGACTCCGCAGGACTTATGGAGTTCATATCGCGGTGGCGGATGATTTGCCGGTGTCGCCGACGTAGCATTGCGAAAAAGCCAAAACCGAGAATCAAGGCCGATTGGGAGGGCATCATGCATCGCCGCAAATTCGTGTTGTCGATCGCGCTCACGGGCGCTCTCGCCGCCACACATGGGATGCCCGCGCTCGCGCAGGTCGGGGAGCAGCCGATCCGCATCGTGTTTCCTTTCACTGCGGGCGGATCAGGCGATGCGCTCTCGCGGCTGATCGCGGACAAAATGCGTGCCGGGCTCAAGGCTCCGGTGATCGTCGAGAACCGGACCGGGGCGGGCGGGCGGCTGGGTGTGCAAGCGGTGAAGAATGCCGCGCCTGATGGCATGACCTTGTTGCTCGTGCCGATTGCGCCGGTCGCGGTCTATCAGCATGTCTACAAGTCGCTCGATTATGATCCGTTCACCGACCTCCAGCCGGTGGCGCAGCTCGGCACGTTCGATTTCGGCATCGCGGTCGGTCCGCATGTGCCAGCCAAGACGTTGAAGGAGTTGGTCGCCTGGGCCAAGGCCAACCCGAAGGAGGCCAATTACGGAACGCCCGCGGCCGGAACACTGCCGCATTTTCTCGGCGCGCTGTTCGGCCAGCGTGCCGGGCTCGATTTCCGGCACATCGCCTATAAAGGATCGGCAGCGGCTCTCACGGACATGATCGGCGGGCAAATTCCGATCGTGGTGACCACCAATTCCGATCTCGTCGAGATGCATAAGGGCGGCCGCATCCGCGTGCTCGCCACCTCGGACGCACAACGCTCGCAATTTCTGCCCGACATTCCGACCTTCCGCGAGGCTGGCTATGATCTGCAGGCGACCGGCTGGTACGGAGTTTTTGCGCCGGCCAAAACGCCGCCGGATGTCATCGAAAAGCTCAACAAGGTGATCGTTGAGGCGGTCAAGGCGCCCGACGTGCGCGAGCGCCTGCTTGCCTTCGGTTTGCAACCGACCGGGACGTCTGCAGCCGAGCTCGCAGTGATCATGAAGCGCGACTCTGCCTTTTGGGCACCGGCGGTGAAGGCGTCGGGGTTCACGCCGGAGAACTAGCCGCGGCCGATTTCAATACGGTCGCAGGAGCCCGCTGTCGTTGCACTAAACAATGCAGGTCTCTGCGTCCGTCCGTCAGCGCCGGCCTCGAGCTATTGTGCGGCAGCAACGTTGGCACCGCGCAAGCCGGCGCGGGAGACGGCTGCCTTCACAAGGCCTTGCGTCATCGCTTCATTGGCGAAGGTGCGGAGGAAGGGCAGGCCCTGGTCACGTCCCTTCGGAATCGCGATGGCGTGGCGCTCGAAGCCCCAGCGGCCATCCAGCACTTTCGAGCCGGGCACGGCATCGGACATTTCGAACAGCGTTGCCTTGTTGGTGGCATAGGCGTCGATCTTGCCTTCTCCCATCATCTCGATGCCTTGCTTCAGCGTGACGACGCGGACGACTTCGGCATTCTTCAGGTCGCGCGACAGCACGCCATCGGATGACGAACCTTGCGTGACGCCAACGCGCACGCCTTTGGTGTCGATGTCCGGTACATCGGCGATCTTTGAGTCTTTCGATACGAGATAGCCAAGCTCGATCTCGAGATAGGGCTGGCTGAAATCCATGATCTTCGCGCGGGCGGCCGAGGCATTGGTGAAGGCGATATCGGTTGCGCCGGTCTTCACAGCTTCGAGCACTTCGGCATTCTTGGCGAAGACGACCGGCTCGTAAGGCACGCCGAGCCTGGCAGCGAGCGCCTTGCCAAGTTCATAGCCGACGCCGCGCGGCTGTTCCGATGTCGCATCAAGGATCGATGTCGGCGTGCCGGGATAAAGGCCGACCCGCAGCTTGCCGCTTGGGGCAAGGAGCTTTTGAAGTTCAGGTGCAGCCTGTTGCGCTGTTGCCGGGAAGCCGGCGACGGACAATACAACGAGCGTCAATAACGCGATGACCGCTCTTCGCGTCGCAATCATAGGCGTCTCTCCCCAAAAAATCGTTTTTGTTCAGTGTCGTTATTTCTGCGGCAGCTTCGTCACGGCTACGCGCGCGACGCCATCGATCTCAGCGGTGATCCGCACGATCCTGGAATCGAACGCGATGCCGACAAGCCGCAGTCCGGTGATGGTCGCATCCGCCTTCACGCCATCGGCCTGCTGACGGAAATCGGCAAGCGCCTTGTCGATGTTTCGGCGCGCATTGGCAAGAGCGGGGCGCAGATCGATCACCGTGTTCTTCGACAGCGCGGCCTGCAATTGCGGCATCGCCGCTTTCGCCGCTGCGCCGAGCAGTCCGAAAGCAGCATCCGATTCCACTGCGAGCTGGACATCCTCAAGCCGCAGGGTCTGCTGGGTCTGATCGAGCATGGGTTTTCCCGACACGTGCACGGTCGCTTGGGCGCCAAGGCCGAGCCAGCTTTTCTGCTCCACCGCCTTCACCAGAAGAGACACCAGCATACGGTCGCCCATTGCCGCCGCCGTGGCGCGCTGAACCGTGACTTTGGCTGCTGCATTTTTTTCTTCAGGAAAAGTCCGGCCCTTGATCTGCGCGTCCAGCAGCCGGTTGATCTCGGAGAACGGCACGTCGATCGGCAGACCAATGGCGAGACGGCCCTGATCCTTGGGCGCAACGAGTTCGAGCTTGCCGGGAAAGGGACAGTCCGGCTTGGTTTCCTGCGCGACAATGCGCGTATCGGCCTCGATGCCGAGCGTCAGGGTGACGTTGTTGGCATCGACGATGGGTTGCGCGGCGAAGGCGCGCGTCGGGCGCATTTCAAGAAACAGAGCAGGGCGTCCCACATCGGCGGCGCCGAGCGAGATCGAGCGGCAGATCTTGGCCCATTCGCGCCGCGCCGCATGTTCGATGAAGGCATCGTTGCGCAACCGGCTCTGCAGGACGGCCATCTGTTCGGAGACGGCGCGATCGACCAGTGGCTTGACCTCTTTCCCGCCGTTCAGCTTCAGGCCGGCAAGCTGGATGTTGGCGTCGCTGATTTTCACTTGCGCATTGAGATTCGGCTCAAGCCGCCAACCGGTTGTGATGGTCGGACGCGACGTGACGGCGACATGGCCCTTGATGTCGGCGCGCTGATCGAGCACGCGGCCGCTTGTATCCTTCGTGGCACGTCCGGCCTTTTCGCCGAGCAGTCCGGCAAGCGCACCGGTGATGTTGCTTAGTTGCTCGGCCGCCTTGCCGCTGACGCGCAGCGAACCATTGAGCGTTGTTGCGACGGTGAGGCCATCGGCGCGCCCCGTCAGCGTCAGCGGCTCGCGGTCCAGCGTATAGCCGATCTCTGCCTGCGCCATCAATTTGCCGAGCTGCGTGTCCGGTTTGCCCGTCAGATTGCGCGGCGTGGCCTGTTCCATCGCCTGCCGGATGGCCGGAAGCGCGATCGAGACCGGCGCGACGATGACCGACGACCGTGTCGCCGGCGGCAATGGTGGCTTTTCCGCGATGATCGGCTTTTGCGGCTCGGGTGACGATAAGCGGTCCATCGCCCAGAGCGTCCCGAAGAAGAACGCCACCGCAATCGCGATGCCACCGCCGATCAGCTTGTACATGATGTCACGGCCCCCGGCGGATCCGTTTCAGTGCGAGAACGGTCTGCCCGGCGAGTCCAGCCTCGCATACCGGCGAAAGTGCGGCGCCAAAATACGGCGCCACACGTTAATCCGGACGGCCCATCCGGTACGGTTTGAGCACCGCGTAAATCACTTCGCTGGCCGGCACCGGCACGCTGAACTTGTGGCCCAATTCGACCACCTTGCCGGCGAGCCAGTCGAGTTCAAGCCGGTTGCCGTTGTTGAGATCGTTGGCCATGGAGGCGCGCATGCTGGGCGGAAAGCCTTGCGCCGTCTTCATCTGCTCATCGGCATAATTCGCCGGCAGGTCGACCCCGGACGCGCGCCCGACCGCGACCGCTTCCGACATCAGCTTGTGAAAGAGATTTTTCATGTCGGGATCGGCGAGAATGTCGCCGATGGTCCGGCGGGTGCTGGCGGTGATGCCGGAGGTGCCGGACAGCAGCACGAACTTTTTCCACATGTCGGTCTTCATCGTCGTGGTGACATTGAAGTCGATGCCGGCGGCTTTGAATTCTGCGGCATAGCGGTTGAGCGTGCCGTCATCGCGGCCGTCGAGCCGGCCGCAGACGATGCGCGCGCCTGGGCCGCTGTGGCGGATCACGCCCGGCTCTGCGATGGTGGTGACGATATAGGTCGAACCGCCGATCACATGATCATCGCCGAGGATCGGGGCGATGTGTTCGACGCTGTCGACACCATTCTGCAAGGTGATGACGCGCGTATTTGGCCCGACCATCGGACGCGTCTGTTCGGCGGCAGCTTCGGTGTCCCACAGTTTGACCGCAAAGAGAACCACATCGACGGGACCGACCGCGCGTGGGTCGTCGGTGGCGTTGACATCCTTCAGATGCAGATTGCCAAGCGGGCTCTCGACGATAAGGCCTTTGGTGCGGATGGCATCGCGATGTGCGCCACGGGCGACGAAGGCCACGTCATGACCGGCTGCGGCCATGCGGGCGCCGAAATATCCGCCGACCGCTCCGGCCGCCATCACTGCAATGCGCATGAAAAAATCCGTCCGCTTTTCTGGCGGACGGATCATTCAGTCGACGGAGAGAGAAGTCCAGTATCGAGACGAAAGAAATTTCTCTATCGGTGTGTTACGGTCTTCGCATGCGCTTCCGCTGTTTCATCAAATCCGCAGGGCATCGATGGGATGCGGTTTCTTCGCGGCAGGAGCAGGTTGCGTGACCGCAACGGAATTGGCTGATGGTGCCGAAGGCGTGGCTGGCATTGGCGTGGCATGCGCCCGGTGTGCCGACGATACGTCGATCACCACGCTTTGACGCCGGTCGCTCTGCGCGGCCGGACGCTGCTCGCTTTGGGCTGCGTTTTGCGGACTGGTCCGCTTGACCATCGCCGGTGCGCGGCCGTGATCCGGCAGCACCACGACCTTGGCGCCGATCTTCACGCGCTTGTAAAGGTCGGTCACATCTTCGTTGGTCAGGCGGATGCAGCCCGACGAGACGCGCGTGCCGATCGTCGATGGCGCGTTGGTACCGTGGATGCGATAGATCGTATTGCCGAGATACATCGCGCGTGCGCCGAGCGGATTGGTCGGACCGCCAGCCATGAAGCGCGGCAGATAGGGCTGGCGTGCGATCATCTCCGGAGGCGGATTCCAGTCCGGCCATTCGGCCTTGCGGCCGATAGTCTGCGTGCCCGACCAGCGGAAGCCATCGCGGCCAACGCCGATGCCGTAACGGATCGCACGGCCGCCGCCGAGAACGTAATAAAGATACGTATTCGGCGTATCGATCACGATCGTGCCGGGCGCTTCGGAGGTCCGATAAGACACGATCTGTCGGCGCAGATGCGCGGGCAATTCAGAAACAGTCTCTTCTTCCTCGATCGCATCCTGGCGCGGGGCGGCGCTGCGGAAAATCGACGTCTGATACCGGGTGCCGGGATCGGCGTAATAGCGGGCGGCCGGGTCGGAATAATAGGATGATTGTGCGGAAGCTGGGTTCTGGAGTGCAAGCAATGCGATGCAGAACGCACCTGTCGCAAACGCTGGCCTAGTCGTCCTCATGGCAATTCCCTCACCTCTGCCGGGCTCGCTGTGCGGGACCGGCCCCTGGGACATGGCCTCATCGACAAAGCTAAGTGGGGAACCGCGGACCGGTTCCTTCACGATAATTTGGGCCGCGTCAGGAACACCTTTAGGACATGGGCATTTCAGCCCGTTTATCCCGAACGGTAAAATTTGAGCGGATCTGCGTTTCCCTGCCCCCGAGGACGCGCCATCAGCTTCACTCGGGGCCGCTGGCCGCGTCTGCGTCAGACGCTCCGTTCCTGCCGGTCACTGCGCACGGGCTGTGCCCGCCCAAGCTTTGAACGGCCGCAGATGCACATCTGAGCTTGCGGAGCGGCGCTAGGCATTGTTCCATGCCGGCCGGGGTCGACGGTACCGCCGGACGGCATGTCCGGTGGCCGCTCGTACTTGTAGAGAGGAATTCACTATGTTTCGCCGTGCTGCAATTCTGGGTCTGGCTCTTGGCGCTGTCGCCACATCAACAGCGGCTTTTGCGCAGGCTATTCCCACCATTCGGGTCGGGTGGACCATCCCGGCTGAGGAAGCCAAATACTGGATGATGAAGCGTCCGGATAAATTCCCGAATCTGGGCAAGGTCTACAATATCGAATGGTCGCAGTTTAACGGCACCTCGCCGATGGCGGCGGCGATGCAGGCCGGCGCGCTCGATTGCGCGACGCAGGGCGTGCTGCCGATCGCGCAGGGCATGGCGACGGGCAACCTCGACCTTTATGTCGTGGCCCAGCATGTCGGCGAGCGGCCGGGCAGTTTTTCGGTCTATTGGGCGGTGAAGGAAGACTCGCCGATCAAGACCGTTGCGGACCTCAAGGGCAAGACCGTGGCGATCAGCGTTATCGGCGGTGGTACCTATGGCCCGTTCCAGATGATGCTGCGCAAGCACGGCATCGATCCGGAAAAGGATATCAAGCTGGTCGAGGTCGGCTTTGCCCTGTCTGAAGACGCCATTCGGTCCGGCCGCGTCGACTCGTCCAATATGAACCAGCCTTTTGCCGCGCGCTCGGAAGCCAAGGGCGGCCTGCGCAAGCTGTTCTCGCTGTCGGAAGTGGTGCCGAATATCGTGCACATCCTCGAAGCCTGCCGGAAGGATTTCGTCAACAAGAACCCGGAACTGGCAAGCGCCTATGTGAAGGATATCACCGCGGCCATGAAGATGGCGGTCGAAAATCGCGACGAGACGATGAAGGTCGTGTCGGAAGTAATGAAGGCGCCGATCCCGGTGCTCGACACCTATCTCCTGAAGCCGAACGACTTCGCGCGTGAGCCGGGCGCTGCGCCGAATTTCGAAGGCATCCAGGCGATGTTCGATGTCTATACCGACGCCAAGATGCTGCCGAAGAAGCTCGATGCCTCGACGCTGAAGCATCCGAAGATCGTCGCGCCGATGCAGTAAGGCGCGATCGCCATTTGCTTTTCTTCACCTCTCCCGACCGAAGTCGGGTGTTCCCGACTTCGGTCAGTATTGAAACGGCGCAAGTCGGAAACATCCGACTTGCGCTGGGAGAGGTCGATTTGCGAGTGTAGCGAAGCAAATCGGGTGAGGGGTTATTTCCATAGTGAGAGTTTAACCCCTCACCCCGACCCTCTCCCAAAGGGAGAGGGAGCCGACCGACATTGCGGCGACGGTGTTGCTTACACTTCCGGCCATTCCGCATTGCCCGCATGGGTCACCGCGCCCTTGTCGGCTTGCCCCACCAGCGCGGCATATTTCGCCAACAGACCCGCAGGATGCCGCGGCGCCGGAGCCACCCAGGCCGCCTTGCGGCGGGCCATTTCGGCGTCGTCGATCAGCAGGTCGATCCGGCGGGCATGGCCGTCGATGCGGATGCGATCGCCATTCTGAACGAGTGCGAGCGGTCCGCCGACAGCGGCTTCCGGCGCAATGTGACCAATGCAAAGACCGCGTGTGGCGCCAGAGAACCGGCCGTCGGTGAGCAGCGCGACTTTCTCGCCCATCTGCTGGCCATAGATGATTGCGGTGGTGCCGAGCATCTCGCGCATGCCGGGACCGCCCTTCGGTCCCTCATAGCGGATGATCAGCACTTCGCCTTCCTTGTAGTCGCGCTTCTGCACGGCCGCGGTGCAGGCATCCTCGCCATCGAATACGCGTGCCGTGCCCTCGAACACCAGTGACTTCAGGCCGGCGACTTTCAGCAAGGCGCCGTCCGGCGCCAGATTGCCCTTCAGTACGGCAAGCCCGCCATCAGGACGGATGGCGTTTTCGGTTTTGCGCACGACCTCGCCGTCGGCCTCGGGCGCAGCGGCATGTTCCTCGGCGAGCGTACGGCCGGTGACGGTGAGGCAGTCGCCGTGCATGTGACCGGCGCGGATCAATTCGCGAATGATGATCGAGACGCCGCCAATATCGTGTACGTCTTTGGCGAGGAAACGGCCACCCGGCTTCAGATCGCCGATCAGCGGTGTGCGCGCGAAGACCTGCTCCACGTCGTCCACCGTGAATGAGATGCCGGCTTCGTTGGCGATGGCCGGCAGATGCAGGGCCGCGTTGGTTGAGCCGCCGGTCGCGGCGACGATGGCGGCGGCATTCTCGAGCGACTTGCGGGTGACGAGTTCGCGCGGCAGCGGCCCGCCGCGTTTCAGAATATCCATCACGATCTCGCCGGCGCGCTGGGCGATCGCCGAACGTTGTGCATAGACGCCCGGCACCATCGCCGAATTCGGCACGGTGAGGCCGAGCGCCTCCGATACCATGGCCATGGTGTTGGCTGTGAATTGTCCCGGGCAGGCGCCGATGGAGGGAAGGGCGATGCGCTCCATTTCCGCGAGCGCCTCTTCCTTCATCTGTCCGGTCTGCACCGCGCCGACGCCCTCATAGGCATCGAGGATGGTGACATCCTTGCCGCGCAGACGGCCGGGCAGCGCCGAACCGCCATAGACGAACACCGATGGCACATTGCAGCGAACGATCCCCATCATCGCGCCGGGCAAGGTCTTGTCGCAGCCGCCGAACGCGACGAGCCCGTCATAGGCATGACCCTGCACCACGGCTTCGATGGAATCGGCGATCACCTCGCGGCTAACGAGCGAGAACTTCATGCCCTCGTGATTCATGCCGATGCCGTCCGACACCGAGATGGTGGTGAATTCGCGCGGCGTGCCGCCGGCTGCCGCGATGCCTTCCTTGGCGGATTCGACCTGCGGGAAATGCGTCATGTTGCAGGGCGTGGTGGTGCCTTTCATCGAGGCGACGCCGATCATCGGCTTGGCGATCGCTTCGTCGTCGAGGCCCATGCCGCGCATGAAGGCGCGGTGGGCGGTGCGATCCAGTCCGTTGCGCGTGATATCCGAGCGCAGGCGCATGTTACGAAGTCTCCTAATGTCCTTGAGATCAGTCCAGAATTTCAATCTTTGTCGCGATGCCAGCCGACGGTGGCGTCAGGCTTTGAATCGACGGATGCGAAATAGGGCTTGATATCGAGCACCGGCGTGTTGTCGAGGCAATCGATATTCTGAATCGACAGCGTGGTACGCTCGACTTTGAGCAGCTTCACCACGCTGAGCGCGATCGGGTTGGGCCGCACGGGCGAGCGCAACGCAAAGGTGCCGCGCCCCTCGCCATAATGGCGCGGGGTCTGCACCACGAGATCGCGGCGGGCCCGATCCATCCAGTACAGCACGATCAGGTGCGAACAGGTCTCGACCTTGTCGAGCGCCCTGGCATAGCGTGGATCGAGTTCGATGGTGCAGACGGCGTCGGATTCGCCGGCATTCTTCGGGCAGTCCTCGCGCCGCGTCCACGGCGTATGAATGCGGCCGATGAAATAGAGGCCGGCATCGAATGTGGATGGCAGATCGGTTGCGATTTCGCCGTCGCGAATGCCGAACGGATCTTTGGGCGGGGTCGTGGTGTCAGACATCGGCCGATGCTTTACGCCAAAAGGCGAAGGCTTGCCACGTGTGCAATGCATGCCGAGCGCGGGGAGAATAACGGCGAATAACAAAGCAGGCGGCATTGGCGCCGCCCGCAGGACCCGCAAGATCGTCTTTTTGCAACCGGACGCACTTGGCGTCCGTGTTTCGTCGTCAGCGATTTGGCTGCTGGACCTGTCTGCTCTCCGCAAAAGCGGCAGAACTGATCAGGGACACGGCGGCGATGCTGAGCAGCGACGCCGCAACGACGAGAACAATCACCATGATTTTCATGGTCGCCCTCCCTGTTTGGGCGATGTGCACTCGCCCTTTTGTGTCGCCCGGGCGGAAACAGCCTTTATTCACAGATTTGTCGAGTGAAACCCGGCATTCACCTTAAGAGGTAAGGTTTCCAGGGGGGCAGATTTCTCCAAAAGGGCCAAATTGTGGGCTTGCGCCCAACGAATTAACGTATAAAGATATCCTTATATCGATTGGCGCCGCCCTGGAGAGGCATATGGCCGGCTCGCTGGCTTTCGACACGATGCACGATGCACTGCGGGCGGTGGCCGAAGGCACGCGCTTGCGCATTCTTGCGCTCTTGGCTGAGGCCGAGCTGACCGTGTCCGATCTCACCGAGATCCTGCGCCAGTCGCAGCCACGTATCTCGCGCCACCTCAAGCTGCTCGCGGAAGCCGGCCTGATCGAGCGGCATCGCGAGGGCGCCTGGGCCTTCTTCCATCTGGCCAATCACGGCGACAGTGCTGTGATCGCGCGGATGCTGGTCGAGCGCCTCGACATCAATGATCCGGTCATCGCCCGCGACCGCGAACGCCTGACCGCCGTGCGCGAGGCGCGGGCAGATGCCGCGCAGAATTACTTCCGCGAGCATGCGGCGGAATGGGATCGCTTGCGCAAGCTGCATGCCGCCGACGATGCGGTGGAACAGGCCATTCAGAAGGCGCTCGGCGACAAGCCGTTTCGTTCGCTGCTCGATCTCGGTACCGGCACCGGTCGCATGCTGGAATTGTTCGGCCCACAAATCGACCGCGGCCTCGGCATCGATCTTTCGCTCGACATGCTGCTGTTGGCGCGCGCGCATCTCGAACGCGCCGGCCTGCGCCACTGCAGCGTGCGGCAGGGCGACATCTACGATCTGTCGGTGCCGCGCGATTCCTTCGATGTCGTGATCATCCATCAGGTGCTGCATTATCTCGATGATGGCGCCCGCGCGATCAAGGAAGCATCGCGTGCGCTGGTGCCGGGCGGCCGTCTGCTGGTGATTGATTTCGCTCCCCACGATCTCGAATTCCTGCGCGAGGAACACGCGCATCGCCGCCTTGGCTTTGCGCCGGAGATTGTCTCGCAATGGCTCACGGCGGCCGATCTCGACGTGACGCTGCAGAGAAATATCGCACCCGACAAGGATTCCGACGGCAAGGTCGCCGTCTCATTGTGGCTCGCACGCGACAAACGTGTGCGGATCGCCAGCCGGCAGGAGGTCGCATGATGAAGGCCATTGCTCCACGCGCCAGCCGTTTGATGAACGGACGCGGTCAAAAGCTGCGGGTGTCGTTCGAATTCTTTCCGCCGAAGACCGAAGAGATGGAGCGTTCGCTGTGGGAGGCGATCGAGCGGCTTGCGCCGATCTCCCCGCATTTCGTGTCGGTGACCTATGGCGCGGGCGGTTCGACCCGCGAGCGCACGCATGCGACGGTGAAGCGGATGCTGGATGAGACGGCGCTGACGCCGGCTGCGCATCTGACTTGTGTCGATGCCACGCGTGACGATGTCGATGCGGTGGTCCAAAATTATCGCGAGATCGGCGTCCGCCATATCGTCGCCTTGCGCGGCGATCCGACGAGCGGCGTCGGTGCGCATTATGCTCCGCATCCGGGCGGCTACCAGAATGCGGCGGATCTCGTCGCCGGCATCAGGCGCATTGGCGATTTCGAGGTGTCGGTTTCGGCCTATCCCGAAAAGCATCCCGATTCGCGTGACACCGAAGTCGATCTCGACATGTTGAAGGCGAAGGTCGATGCCGGCGCAACACGCGCGATCACGCAATTCTTCTTCGATAACGACCTTTACTTCAGCTATCTCGATCGCGTGCGCGCCCGCGGCATTAATATCCCGATCGTGCCGGGCATTGTGCCGGTGCAGAATTTCAAGCAGGTGCGCAATTTTGCCGAGCGCTGCGGCACTTCGATCCCGCGCTGGCTCGCACAGCGATTTGATGGCCTCGACGATGACGTGGCGACGCGCAAGTTGGTCGCCGCTGCGGTGGCCGCCGAACAGGTACTCGATCTCGTCGATCGCGGTGTCACCGATTTCCATTTCTACACGATGAACCGGGCCGATCTCGTCTACGCGGTTTGCCATCTGCTTGGCCTGCGTCCGGCCTTGAAGGAGGCCGCGTGATTTGTCGCCGCTTTGTCGTCATGGCCGGGCTTGGCCCGGCCATCCGCGATTTTGCTTTCAAGAAAGACGTGGATGCTCGGCACAAGGCCGGGCATGACAGAGTATGTGGGAGTCGATAGTGACCTCTCTGAAATCATCCCCCGCCGAAACCGCCCTCCGCTCCCTCGCATCCGAGCGCATTCTGCTGCTCGATGGCGGCATGGGCACGATGCTGCAGCAGCACAAGTTCGACGAGGCGGCATTCCGGAACAGCCGCTTCAAGCTCTGGCATCGCGACGTGCGCGGCAACAACGATCTATTGACGTTGACGCAGGGCGATGCCGTGCGCGACATCCATCTCGCCTATTTTCGGGCCGGCGCCGACATCGTTTCCACCAACACCTTTTCATCGACCGTGATCGCGCAGGCCGATTACGGCATGGAAGGGCTGGTGCCGGAGCTGAACCGCGCCTCTGCCGTTCTTGTGCGCGAGGCCGCGGCGATCGCGCGGAAGGAGGACGGCAAACAGCGTTTTGTCGCCGGCGCGATGGGCCCGACCAATCGCACCGCCTCGCTGTCGCCCGACGTCAACAATCCGGGCTTTCGTGCGGTCACCTTCGACGAATTGAAGGATGCCTATGCCCAACAGGCGAAGGCTCTGCTGGAAGGCGGCGTCGATCTGCTTCTGCTAGAGACCATTTTCGACACGCTCAATGCTAAAGCTGCGCTGTACGCGATTGCCGAGCTGGAAGAAGCGCGCGGTGAAAAGATCCCGGTGATGATCTCCGGAACCATCACCGATCTGTCGGGCCGCATGCTTGCGGGGCAGACGCCGGAAGCGTTCTGGAATTCGGTCCGTCATGCCGCGCCGCTCTCGGTCGGTCTGAACTGCGCGCTCGGTGCCAAGGAAATGCGCGCGCACATGGACGAGCTCAGTCAGGTCGCCGATACGCTCACCTGTGCCTATCCGAATGCCGGCCTGCCGAACGAATTCGGGATGTATGACGAGAGCCCCGCGCACATGGCCGGGCTCCTTGCGGAGTTTGCAGCGTCGGGTCTTGTGAATATCGTCGGCGGCTGCTGCGGTACGACACCGGATCATATGCGCGCCATCGCGCAAGCGGTGGCCGACAAGAAGCCGCGCGCGATCCCGGTGACCGAACGGCGGTTGCGGCTTTCCGGACTCGAGCCATTCACGCTGACGCCGGAAATCCCGTTCGTGAATGTCGGCGAGCGCACCAATGTCACCGGCTCGGCGAAATTCCGGAAATTGATCACCAATGGCGACTACAATGCCGGTCTCGCCATCGCCCGCGATCAGGTGGAAAACGGCGCGCAGATCATCGACGTTAACATGGACGAAGGCCTGCTCGATTCCGAACAGGCGATGGTGACCTTCCTCAATCTGATCGCCGCCGAGCCGGACATCGCGCGCGTGCCGATCATGATCGATTCATCGAAATTCCAGGTGATCGAGGCCGGCCTGAAATGCGTTCAGGGCAAGTGCATCGTCAATTCGATCTCGATGAAAGAAGGTGTCGACGCCTTCATCCATCATGCGAAGATCGTGCGCCGCTATGGTGCTGCGGTGGTGGTGATGGCGTTCGATGAAAAGGGACAGGCCGATACCATCGAGCGCAAGACCGAGATCTGCGCCCGCGCCTATGACATCCTTGTCAACGAGGTCGGCTTTCCGCCGGAAGACATCATTTTCGACCCGAATATCTTCGCGGTGGCGACCGGCATCGAGGAACACAACAATTACGGCGTCGCCTTCATCGAGGGGGCGCGGTTCGTCCGTGAGAACCTGCCGCATGCGCACGTGTCGGGCGGCGTCTCGAATTTGTCGTTCTCGTTCCGCGGCAACGAGCCGGTGCGCGAGGCGATGCATTCGGTGTTCCTGTATCACGCCATCAAGGCCGGCATGGATATGGGCATCGTCAATGCGGCGCAGATGGCAGTGTATGACGACCTCGATGCGGAACTGCGCGAGGCCTGCGAGGACGTGGTGCTCAATCGCCGCGAGGACGCTGCGGAACGGCTGCTCGACATTGCCAAGCGTTTCTTCGGACAGACCCGCGAGAAAGCGGAAGCCGATCTCGCCTGGCGCGAATGGCCTGTGGGCAAGCGGCTGTCGCATGCATTGGTGCACGGTATCACCGATTTCATCACTGAAGATACCGAAGCGGCGCGGCTGGAGGCGAATCGTCCGCTCGACGTGATCGAAGGCCCGCTGATGGACGGCATGAACGTTGTCGGCGACCTG
Organism: Pseudorhodoplanes sinuspersici; assembly: GCF_002119765.1. Lineage (NCBI taxonomy): Bacteria > Pseudomonadati > Pseudomonadota > Alphaproteobacteria > Hyphomicrobiales > Pseudorhodoplanes > Pseudorhodoplanes sinuspersici. Next base: position 380,109 of record NZ_CP021112.1, on the reverse strand, counting down.
TTCGGCTCTGGCAAGATGTTCCTGCCGCAGGTGGTTAAATCCGCGCGCGTGATGAAACAGGCGGTCGCCTATCTCATGCCGTTCATGGAAGCGGAGAAGGCCGCGAACGACAAAGGCCAGAGCAATTCCAACGGCAAGATCCTGATGGCGACGGTGAAAGGCGATGTGCATGACATCGGCAAGAACATCGTCGGCGTCGTGCTCCAGTGCAACAATTACGAGGTGATCGATCTCGGCGTCATGGTGCCGGCGGCCAAGATCCTGGAGACCGCGCGCGAGCTGCAGGTCGACCTGATCGGATTGTCAGGGCTGATCACGCCCTCGCTCGACGAGATGTGCCATGTCGCGGCGGAGATGGAACGGCAGAATTTCGATCTGCCGCTGCTGATCGGCGGCGCGACCACCAGCCGCGTGCATACGGCGGTGAAGATCCATCCGAATTATCGCAACGGCCAGGCCGTCTATGTCACCGATGCCAGCCGTGCGGTCGGCGTGGCGCAAGCGCTGATGTCGAAAGACGGCCGGGCGGCCTATGTCGAGAGCACGCGGGCGGAATATGCGCAGATCGCAGCCGCGCATGCGCGCGGGCAGGAGGACAAGAAGCGGCTGTCGTTCGCCGAAGCAAAAGGCAATGCGCTGAAGCTCGATCCGGCGCAGGCGCTGGCGCCGAAACCGCAATTCCTCGGCACCAAGGTGCTGCAGAATTATCCGCTGGCAGAGCTGGTCGATTATATCGACTGGACTCCATTCTTCTCGACATGGGAATTGACCGGCCGCTATCCGACCATTCTCAATGACGAGAAATACGGTGAGGCTGCGCGCTCGCTGTTCAACGATGCGCAGGCGATGCTGAAGCAGATCGTCGACGAGCAATGGGTGCAGGCTTCGGCGGTGATCGGCTTCTGGCCGGCGGCACGGGATGGCGACGACATTCGCGTGTATGACGAAGCAGGGCGATCACAGATCGCCACGCTGCATGGCCTGCGTCAGCAGATTGCGCGGCGCGACGGGCGGCCGAATGTCTCGATTGCCGATTTCGTCGCACCGAAGTCAGGCAGCGTGCTGGATCACGTCGGTGCCTTCGCCGTCACCGCGGGCATTGGCGAAGATGTCATCGCCAACCGTTTCAAGCGCGCGAATGACGATTATTCGGCGATCATGATGTCGGCTTTGGCCGATCGCCTCGCCGAAGCCTTTGCCGAGCATCTGCACGAGCGCGTGCGTAAGGAATTCTGGGGTTATGCGCCGGACGAGAAATTCACGCCGGCCGAGCTGATCGCGGAGAGCTACCAGGGCATCCGTCCGGCGCCGGGCTATCCGGCGCAGCCTGACCACACCGAGAAGGACACGCTGTTCAAGCTGATCGATGGTGAGCGTATCGGCATCTCGCTGACCGAGAGCTTCGCCATGTGGCCGGGCGCTTCGGTTTGCGGGCTCTATTTCAGCCACCCGCAGAGCCACTATTTCGGTGTGGGCAAGATCGAGCGCGATCAGGTGGAAGACTATGCCCGCCGCAAGGGCTGGAGTGTCGCCGAATGCGAACGCTGGCTGGCGCCGGTGCTGAACTACGATCCGCTGGCGCAGGCCAAGGTCACGGATAAGTCGAAGGCGGCGTAGAAGCGGCCATTTCGGGAGTTTACGGCGGATCGGCCCCGGAATCGGTGGCGCGAGTGCCTGTTTTCCCTGATTCCGGCTCGCATGCTTGCCTCTCGACCGAAATGTCAAAGCCCAAAAACACGAACACCGGAGGGGATGAATCCCGCTCCGGTGTCCGGTGAACTCTCGCCGCCAAGATACGCGCGCGGCGTTTGTTGGTCTTATAGGGTCACACCCGAAATCAGAACGCTCCCAGCAACACCGCGCCCACGAAGGCGAACACGGCGAAGACAGCCAGGACGTTGAGTTTCAAGGTAAGGTCCATAAGGCCTCCCTTCGCTGTCATTGGAACAAAGGTTAACAGATGGTCAGAAGAACTCGAAGCCCCCAACGCGCGAGTTGCGCAAAAGTGCCAGCGTAACACTTCGAAATGATGCGTGAATTCGTGCTAAGTCGCTGAAATTTCTATGTAAAAAAAATTCACGGGCCTGTGATCAGCGCCGCTAAGTCATTGATTTTACTCGTTAACGCACCGCAATAGATTGCAATCAAAAATTGTAAATTTTCGGTTTAACGACTGGCGGCAGATCTAATTTCTTTTTTGGACCATCCGTTCGGCCAACCCGCGTGCCCCCGGCATCACGAAAAACCCGGTCATCGCCGCGATCGGCCAGGCGATGAGAAAGGCTTTGCCCCATTGCCGCATGAAGTCCGGATCGAACCCGAGATTCAGCCAGGTGACGATCAGCGTCACCATCGCCACCATCACGGCGGTCATGAACATCGCGGTCAGTGCCCGAACCCGCCAATCCATTCCAGTTTCCCCTTTTGCGGGCGGACGTGATCGCAAGCGGGCGGCGAGGTCAAGGGACAGTGATATTTTGGTAACGATAAGAAATACCGTTCCGACGCGGTTGATGACCCGTTAACGGTCAGCTTCGCATTGTCCGCTTCATGTGGCGGGTATTGCGTAATCATTGGCGTTTGTGCGTTGGATTGTCGTGCGTGCTCGCGCTGGCGGGGTGCGCCGGCCATTATCTTATGCAGCGCGACCCGTGGCGGAAGGAGGCCGAGCTAGCCTGCCTGAAATCGGGTGCTGTGAAGGAGAGCGGCACCATCGTCCGGATCGAACCGATCAATGGACCGGGCATGTGCGGCGCCGATTTCCCGATGAAGGTGGCGGCGCTCGGCGACAGCCCGATGCTGAGCTATTCCGGCGACTTGCGTCCGCCTGGCGATGTTCCCAATGCCGGTTCATCGAATGGGGGGGCGCAGCGCTGGCCGGTCACGAACGAGCCGCGCTACACACCGCCGCCATCGCCGCAGCAGGTTTATCCCGGCGAGCAGCAATATTCGAATCCGATGCGGCCGGCGCCGGTGCAACGTCAGCCGCTTTCATCCAATGCGGGCGCACCGATGCCGATCACGCCGCCATCCGGCGGCGGCATCTACGATCGCGCCGGTCCGCCCGATGCGCAGAGCGATCATACGCGCTCAGGGTCGGCAAGCCTGCAGGACGATTATATGCGCGCGGGCTCGCCGGATGCGCAGCCGGACTACGGCCGCGTGCCGTCGACCGGTTCACGCCGTTCATCGGTCTACGATGCGCCACCGCCGCTCGATCATGAGCCCGTGCGGACAAGGCGTGCGACTGCATCCGCAATGCCGCGGCAGCCTGCGCAACCGCCATTCCGTGGCATGCCGTCGCAAGCATCGGCACCGATGTCTGTGCCGCTCGGCGGCGCCGTCGCTGCTGTTGGTCCTGTCGAGATCAAGCCGGCGGCGACGCTCGCCTGTCCGATCGTTTCCGCGCTCGATCGCTGGATTCTGGATTCGGTGCAGCCGGCGGCGCAGCGCTGGTTTCGCCAGCCGGTCACGGAGATCCGGCAGATTTCCGCCTATTCCTGCCGCGGCATGAACGGTCAGCGCGGGGCGCGCATTTCCGAGCATGCCTTCGGCAATGCGCTCGATATCGCGTCTTTCGTCTTGGCGGACGGGCGGCGCATCACCGTGAAGAACGGCTGGAAAGGATCGCCGGAAGAGCAGGGCTTCCTGCGCGACGTGCAGGGTGCAGCCTGCGATCAGTTCAACACCGTGCTGGCGCCGGGCTCCAACCGCTTTCACTACGACCACATCCACGTCGATCTGATGCGGCGCGCCAGCGGTCACAAGATCTGCAATCCCGATCAGATTCCAGGCGATGTAGTTGCGGCGCGTGTGGCCAAGGAGCGGGGTTATGCCTGGCGGCCCGATCCCGGCGTCACCGGCTCGGTCGGCAAAACGCGCCGCGCCTCGCTCAATGGCGGTCCGAAGAAAAAGTCGAAGGTCCGCAACATCCTGTCGGCGGATGACGACGATTGGATCGAGGACGACGGGCCACGGCCGGCGCATTGATGTTATACTCGCCGACCTTTGTTCGGCCTTATCCTGAGGAGGCTGCGAAGCTGCCGTCTCGAAGGATGTGGTCGTCCTTGTCCTTCGAGACGCATTGCTCCGCAATGCTCCTCAGGATGAGGGCGGAGATTTAGCATGCACGATCACACCCACGCCGCCGGCGACCATTCGCACAGCCATTCGCATGCGCCGAAGGATTTCGGCTTTGCCTTTGCGCTCGGCACCGCGCTCAATCTTGGCTTCGTTGTTATCGAGGCGATCTTCGGCGTCATCTCCAACTCCACAGCTCTGTTGGCGGATGCCGGGCACAACCTCGGCGATGTGATCGGCCTGCTGGTCGCATGGGGCGCGGCGGTGCTGGCCAAGCGTCCGCCGACCGAGCGCTTCACGTACGGCTTGCGCAGTTCGTCGATCCTCGCCGCACTCGGCAATGCCCTGCTGCTGATCTTTGCGTGCGGAGCCATTGCGTGGGAAGCGATTGGGCGCTTTTCGGAGCCCAAGCCGATCGAAGGCATGACCGTGATCGTCGTTGCTGGGATCGGCATCCTGGTGAACGGCTTCACCGCCTGGCTGTTCGTGTCGGGACGCAAGACCGATCTCAATATCCGCGGCGCCTATCTGCACATGGTGGCCGATGCCGGCGTATCGCTCGGTGTCGTCATCGCCGGCGCGGCGATGATGCTGACCGGATGGCTGTGGCTCGATCCGGTGACCAGTCTTGTCATCGTCGCCATCGTATTGTGGTCGACATGGGGATTGCTGCGCGACTCGATCAATCTCGCGCTGGCGGGTGTGCCTGCGCATATCGAGCTGTCAAAGGTGAAAGCCTGCCTTGAGCAATTGCCCGGCGTCACGCGTGCGCATCATGTTCATGTCTGGGGCATGAGCACTAACGAGGTCGCGCTGACCGCGCACCTCGTGATGCCGGGCGGTCATCCCGGCAATACGTTTTTCAAAGAGGCCGCGCATGAACTGCGCGAACGCTTCGGCATCGCGCATCCGACGCTGCAGATCGAGACGGGCGAAGGAGCCGACGACGAGTCGCACTGATCGAGGTTGCGAATTCCATCGCGGCTGCTGCATTCTGCCGCAGTCGCATTTAGGTGGCATTCATCCGTGTCTGGCTAATGCACCCAGAGCGATTGGAATAAAGGACTCGAATGGATATGCGAAAGCTATTGCTTGCACTCGCAGCGGTCGCGGCATTTGCCGGCGTGGCCGAGGCGCGCGACGGCTGTGGTCGCGGCTGGTACTACAATGGATATCGCTGTGTGCCGGCGCGCGCGGCCCCGCCAGTCGTGGTTGCGCCGCGTTATATGGCTCCACCGCCGCGTTATGCGCCGCGCAGCTTCGCTTATGCCGGGCCTGATCGCTGGGGCAAGCCGCAATATTATCCGGGACCGCGCGGAACTTGCCCGAAGGGCTTTACTGTGCAGTCCGGACTCTGCAAGCCGTACCGCGGCTATTGATCTGATCCGCTCACTCTCGTGAAACTGAAACAATGTGCGATCGCCGTCTGGCGATCGCACAAACTTATGCCGACGTTTTCCCGTATCCACCAGCCGTCGGCGTCTGGATGATGATCGCCTCATCGGCATCGATCGTGGTGGCGTCGCAGCCTTTCAAAATTTCGACGCGTCCATCCTTCCGCCGAACCGCATTCTCGCCGACCTGACCGGCTTCGCCGCCGGCGAGACCGAATGGTCGCACGCGGCGATGGCCGGACAGGATCGTGCATTCCATCTCTTCAAGGAAACGGATGGTGCGGCGGATGCCGTCGCCCGCATGCCATTGGCCGCGGCCGCCCGAGCCTTTGCGGATGTGGAAATCCTCCAGCAGCACTGGATAGCGGAATTCCAGAATTTCCGGATCGGTGAGGCGGGTGTTGGTCATGTGCGTGTGCACGGCATCGGTGCCGTTGAAGCCCGGCCCCGCCGGCGAGCCGGAGCAGATCGTCTCGTAATATTGATAGCGGGCATTGCCGAAATTGAGATTGTTCATCGTGCCCTGCGCCGCCGCAAGCGCCCCCAAAGCGCCAAACAGGCAATTGGTGACGGCTTGCGAAACTTCGACATTGCCGGCGACAACGGCGGCCGGATATTCCGGCGTCAGCATCGTTTGTTTCGGAATGACGATGTTGATCGGCCGCAGGCATCCTGCATTCATCGGAATGTCGTCGTCGACCATGACGCGGAAGACATAGAGCACGGCAGCGCGCGTCACCGGCTCGGGTGCGTTGAAGTTTGTCGGCTGCTGTGGCGAGGTGCCGGTGAAATCGACGGTGGCCTCGCGTTTCTTCTTGTCGACCGTGATCCTCACGCGGATCACAGTGCCCTGATCCATCTCGTAGGAAAGTTCTGCATCGTGCAGCCTGTCGATCACGCGCCGCACGCTTTCGGCGGCGTTGTCCTGCACATGCTTCATGTAAGCTTGCACGACCGGCAGCGAGAATTGCGCCACCATCTTGGCGAGCTCCTGCACGCCTTTCTCATTGGCGGCGATCTGCGCTTTCAGGTCGTTGATATTCTGCGTGGGATTGCGGGCGGGATATTTTGCACCGGTCAGCGCGGTGCTGATTTCCTTCTCGCGGAAGCGGCCGCGATCGACCAGCTTGAAATTGTCGAGATAGACGCCTTCTTCCTCGATGGTGGTTGCGTTGGGCGACATCGAACCCGGCGAGATGCCGCCGACATCGGCATGGTGGCCACGGGAGGCGACCCAGAAGAGGATCTTGCGCTTTCCTTTGTCAAACACCGGCGTGCAGACTGTGATATCCGGCAGATGCGTGCCGCCATTATAGGGCGCGTTGATGGCATAGACATCGCCCGGTTTGATTTTGCCCTTGTTCTCGCGGATGATCGTTTCGACCGCGCGGTCCATCGAACCGAGATGCACCGGCATATGCGGCGCGTTCGCCACCAGCGCGCCGTCGCCGGAAAACACCGCGCAGGAGAAATCCAGCCGCTCCTTGATGTTCACCGAATAGGCGGTGTTCTGCAACGCGACACCCATCTGTTCGGCGATCGACATGAAGAGATTGTTGAACACTTCCAGCATCACCGGATCGGCCTTGGTGCCGACCGCGCTCTGGCGCTTCAATTTTGCGATGCGCGTGAGAACGAGATGATTTTTGGCGGTCAGCGCCGCCTGCCAGCCCGACTCGACCACGATGGTCTGGTGCGGCTCGATGACGATGGCGGGGCCTTTGACCTTGTGGCCCGGCTTCAACTGGTCGCGCGTATAGACCGCGGCCTTGTGCCATTTGCCCGCGGAAAAGAATGTCGTGCGGCGTGCGGGCGAGGGGAGTTTGCCGCGCGTTGTTTTCGTCACCTTCTCTTTGAACTTCGCGCCGCCGCCGATGGCTTCGACCGAAACCGCTTCGATCACGAGTTGTTTGGACCGGTCGATGAAGCCGAATTGTGCCTTGTGGGCTTTTTCGAAGGCGCGGGTCATCTCCGGTATGGTCCCGGCTTTCACCACCAAGGCCGTATCGGTTCCGGCGTAGCGGATATGAGCACGTACGATCACATCGATGGCTTTGGCGACAACGCCCTGGCCGGCGACTTCATCCTTCACGTCCTTGCCGAGTTTTTTGGCCATCCGTTTCAGCGCGGCCAGCGCTTTGTTGCCGAGCGGCTCCTCGATCGCCTGCTGACGCGTTGCGCGAATGTCGGCAAGGCCCATGCCGTAGGCAGAGAGCAACGACGAGAACGGGTGGATCAGCACGCTGGTCATGCCGAGCGCATCGGCGACGAGACAGGCGTGCTGGCCGCCGGCGCCGCCGAAACAGTTGAGCGCATAGCGCGTGACGTCATAGCCGCGCTGCACGGAAATCTTCTTGATCGCATTGGCCATGTTCTCGACCGCGATCTTGATGAAGCCGTCGGCGATATCTTCCGGCTTGCGGTCGCCAACCTCTTTGGCGAGTGCGGAAAAGTCATCGCGCACGGTGTCGGCATCGAGCGGCTGATCCTGCTGCGGGCCGAAGATTTTCGGAAAATAGTCGGGCAACAGCTTGCCGACCATGACATTGGCATCGGTGACGGCGAGCGGCCCGCCGCGGCGATAGCAGGCGGGGCCGGGATTGGCGCCGGCACTATCGGGGCCGACGCGAAAGCGTGCGCCATCAAAATGCAGGATCGAGCCGCCGCCAGCGGCGACGGTGTGGATTAGCATCATCGGCGCGCGCATGCGCACGCCTGCGACTTCGGTCTCGAAGGCGCGTTCATATTCGCCGTCGAAATGCGACACATCTGTCGATGTGCCGCCCATGTCGAAGCCGATGACGCGATTGAAACCGGCTTCGCGCGCGGTCTGCGCCATCGACACAACGCCGCCCGCGGGGCCGGACAGGATCGCATCCTTGCCCTGGAACAGCTCGGCGGCGGTGAGGCCGCCGGATGACATCATGAACATGAGTCTTGGGCTTGCTCCGCCGTGTTCTCTCCGCCGCAAAGGGAGAAGTGAACTGGAGTTTGCTGCGCCGTTTTCCAACTCATCGCCAACCTGCGTCACATAGCGCCGCAAAATCGGCGACAGATACGCGTCCACGACAGTCGTATCGCCACGGCCGACCAGTTTGATCAGCGGCGAAACCTCGTGGCTGACCGACACCTGGGCAAAGCCCATGTCGCGGGCGAGTGCGGCGACCTGCTGCTCGTGTTCAGGATAGCGATAGGCATGCATGAACACGATGGCGACGGCGTCGATGCCGTCCGCCTTCGCAACTTCAAGATTGCGCCGGACGGCATCGAGATCGGGGGCCTGTTCAACGATACCATCCGCGCGCACGCGCTCATCCACCTCGATCACGCGTTCGAACAGCATGTCGGGTTTGACGATTTCCTTGGCGAAGATCTTCGGCCGGGCCTGATATCCGATGCGCAACGCGTCGCGGAAGCCCTTGGTCGTGATCAGGAGCGTGCGTTCGCCCTTGCGTTCCAGGAGGGCGTTGGTCGCGACCGTCGTGCCCATTTTGACCGCACCGACGAGGCCGGCGGGGATCGGCTCGCCCGCTTTCAGTCCGAGCAGGTCGCGAATGCCCTGCACCGCGGCATCGCGATAGGCTTCCGGATTCTCGGAAAGCAGCTTGTGCGCCACCAGCGCACCGTCAGGTTTGCGGCCGACAATGTCGGTAAAGGTGCCGCCGCGGTCGATCCAGAAGTCCCAGTTTCGATTTGTCATGACTCTTGCATTGCACAGGCATTGCGCCATCATCGGCGGCGCGAGAGGTGATTATGGTCCGGCTGTTCCTTGATCGTCTTTATCTTTTTTCCGGCTATCTCGCCGGTCTTTTTCTCATCGCTATCTTCGTTCTGATGATGCTTTTGTCGGCAGGGCGGCCGCTGGGTCTCAATATACCGGCCGGTGACGATTTCGTGGCTTGGTGCATGGCCGCAACGGCGTTTCTCGGCCTCGCACATACCTTCCGTCATGGCGAGATGATCCGCGTCGGTCTTCTGATCGACCGTCTTGAGGGCAAGGCGAAGCACGTCGCGGAAATCGTCGCGCTGATCGTCGGCGCCGGCTTCACCGGCTTCTTCGCCTGGCACGCCGGCGTGATGACGTGGCAATCCTGGCAGTTCAACGACATGTCGCAGGGCGTGATCGCGATTCCCTTGTGGATTCCCCAGCTCGGTTACAGCGGTGGTCTCGCCATCCTGTTCATCGCTTTTATTGACGAACTGATCCACGTGCTGCGCGGTTATCCGCCGCATTACGAAAAGCCAAAGCCAAAGACCGCCGAAGAAGTGGTCGAACAAGCGATCCAGAGCGCGGTGTGACGTGGAATTGCTCTCCATCGCAGCGATCCTGTTCGGATTTCTGATCGTTTTGCTCGCCGGCGGCGTGTGGATCGGCGTGGCGTTGCTGGCGACCGGCTGGGCGGGGATGCACTTTGCGGGCGGCGCGATTCCGGCCGGCAGCGTGCTGGCGACGACAGTCTGGGGCTCGAGCGCGTCGTGGTCGCTCGCCGCCCTGCCGCTGTTCATCTGGATGGGTGAAATCCTGTTTCGCACGCGGCTGTCGGAAGAAATGTTTCGCGGTTTTTCGCCTTGGCTCAACTGGCTGCCCGGCCGCCTGATGCATGTGAATGTGCTGGCCTGCGGCCTGTTCGGATCAGTGTCGGGTTCGTCCACCGCAACCTGCGCGACAGTCGCTAAAATCGCGCTGCCGGAGCTGAAGAGGCGCGGCTATGATGAAAAGCTTGCGCTTGGATCGCTCGCGGGCTCCGGCACGCTCGGGCTGCTGATACCGCCGTCGATCATGATGGTGGTTTATTCGGTGCAGGCCAATGTCTCGATCATCCAGGTTTTTCTGGCGGGCTTTCTGCCAGGCCTGCTGCTGATGGTGCTTTATTCCGGCTATATCGCCATCCGGTCGTTGCTCAAACCCGGCAGCACGCCTCCGGCCGATCCGCCGATGCCGTTCCGCAAAAGGATTGCGGAATCGCTGAACCTCATTCCGGTTCTGCTGCTAATCTGCTTCGTGTTCATCTCGCTCATCACCGGATGGGCGACCGCGACGGAATGCGCGGCGTGGGGTGTGCTCGGCTCTCTGGCGATTGCATGGTGGCAAGGCGCGCTCACATGGGACACATTCTGGGCGAGCGTGATGGGGGCGACCCGCGTCAATTGCATGATCATGCTGATCCTTGCCGGCGCAACTTATATGGGCACGTCGATGGCCTATACCGGCATTCCGATGGCGCTGGCCTCCTGGGTCGGCGGCCTGCAGCTCAGCGCCTATTCGCTGATCGCCGCGCTGACGATCATGTACGCGCTGCTGGGCACGACGCTCGACGGCATCTCCATGATCGTGCTGACAACCGCGATCGTCATTCCGATGATCAAACAGGCCGGGCTTGATCCGATCTGGTTCGGCATCTTTCTGGTGATGGTGGTCGAAATGGCGCAAGTGACGCCGCCGGTCGGGTTCAATCTGTTCGTCTTGCAGACGATGAGCGGCAAGGATTCCAACTTCGTCGCGCTGGCGTCGCTGCCGTTTTTCTTTCTGCTCGTGTTGGCGGTTGCCATCATCACGGTATTTCCTGATATCGTGATGGTGCTGCCGAGGATGGCTTTTCCCGCTTGATGGAGAGAGTGCTCATGTCCTTGCATAATATTCGCGCATTGAAATTTATCGGTGCTGCCACGCTCGCCTTGTCGCTCGTAGCGCCGGCCGCGGCGCAAACGAAGTGGAATCTGCCGTCGGCCTATCCGACCGACAATCCGCATACGGTCAATCTGCTCGCCTTCGCCAAGGACGTGAACGAAGCGACCGCCGGCAAGTTGCAAATCACCGTCCATGCCGGCGCGTCATTGTTCAAGGCGCCGGAAATCAAGCGCGCGGTGATGACCGGTCAGGCGCAGGCGGGCGAGGTGTTGATCTCGGTCCACGAGAACGAGGATCCGCTGTTCGGCATCGACGTGATCCCGTTTCTCGCAACGAGCTATCCGCAATCCTACAAGCTGTGGCAGGCCTCGAAACCGGCGATCGAAAAGAAGCTGGCTTCACAAGGCCTCATGCTTCTGTTCGCGGTGCCATGGGGGCCGCAGGGCATCTACGCCAAGAAGGATCTCAATACGCTCGACGACATGAAAGGCCTAAAGTGGCGCGCCTATAATGTCGGTACATCGCGCATCGCCGAACTCGTCGGCGCGCAGCCGGTCACCATCCAGGCGGCCGAGCTGCCACAGGCGCTGGCGACCGGCGTGGTCAATGCATTCATGACCTCGGGTTCGACCGGCTATGACAGCAAGGCCTGGGAGACGATGTCGCATTTCTATGACACACAGGCCTGGATTCCGAAGAATCTCACCTTCGTCAACAAGGCGGCATTCGATGCGCTCGACAAGGACACGCAAGCGGCTGTTCTGAAAGCGGCTGCTGCCGCCGAGCCGCGGGGCTGGAAACTCGCCGAGGAAAAAGCGAGCTGGTATCTCGAACAGCTCAAGGCCAATAAGATGAAAGTGATGCCGCCGCCGGATGCGTTGAAATCCGGGCTGTTGAAGATCGGCGATCAGCTCACGGCGGACTGGACCAAGAAGGCCGGCCCCGATGGCGAAGCGGTGATTGCGAACTACAAGAAGATGTAAGCTCGCCGTTGTTCGGTCATTCCCGGCAGCGGCTCCGGTCCTAGGTCCGCTGCTGGGTTTATTGATTGCCCCATTTGGGGCAAGCCGGGACCGATGGCCGGTTCTGGGTGCGAGCGCGCCAGCGTGAATGCGGAAAAGGTCCGCTCACGCATCCACACGCCACCCGATCATTAATTAAAACTAAACCACAATCGGGCGAGGTAGCGATCTGGCGTGGTGATTGGCAAATTTCGAGTTCGAGGGATACCAGGCCGGGGGGCTTCTCATGGTTTCGCGCGCGCAACGCACGCCCTTCGCGGTCTGGTGGTGGACGGTCGATCGCCTGATGCTGGGCGCGCTCGGCGCTCTCATGCTGGCCGGCATCATCCTGCTGCTGGCCGCGAGTTCGCCGGTAGCGACCAAGCTCGGGCTCGATCCGTTTCATTTCGTGAACCGGCAGATTTTCTACCTGATCCCGGCCATTGCGATCCTGCTCGGCACCTCGCTGTTGTCGCCACGGCAGATCCGGCGGCTGGCTCTCGTGGTCTTCGCCATCAGCATGGTGCTCTTGGCTGCCACCCTGGTTTTTGGCACCGAGATCAAGGGTGCGCGCCGCTGGATCGTGCTTCTCGGCGTGAACATCCAGCCGTCGGAATTCGTCAAACCCGCCTTCGTGATCCTGATCGCCTGGTTGTTCGGTGAATCGGCGCGCAAGCCGGAAATGCCCGCCAATATTTTCGCTCTTCTTCTCTTCGGCTCGGTCGTGACGCTGCTGATGATGCAGCCGGATTTCGGACAGACCATGCTGATCGCGATGGTGTGGGGCGCCTTGTTCTTCATGTCGGGCATGCGGGTGATCTGGGTCGGCGGCCTGGCCGGCGCGGCGCTCCTCGGTCTCGGTGCGGCCTATTACGCTGTGCCGCATGTCGCGCGGCGTCTGAACCGGTTCATGGACCCGTCATCCGGTGACACGTTCCAGATCGACAATGCAGTGGAATCCTTCGTGCGCGGCGGCTGGCTGGGGCAGGGGCCGGGCGAAGGCACGGTGAAGCGCATTCTACCGGACAGCCATGCGGACTTTATTTTCGCTGTGGCGGCCGAGGAGTTCGGCATCGTGCTGTGTCTGATTGTGGTCGGCCTGTTCGCTTTCATCGTGATCCGCGCATTGACGCGCGCCCTTCGGGCCGAAGATCCCTTCTCGCGCTATGCGGCGTCGGGGCTCGCGATCCTGTTCGGCGCCCAATCGGCCATCAACATGTCGGTGAACCTGCATCTCATTCCGGCCAAGGGCATGACACTGCCGTTCATCTCTTATGGCGGCTCGTCGCTGCTGTCGCTAGCCTATGGGATGGGCATGGTCCTGGCGCTGACGCGCGAGCGCCCGCAAGCCGAACAATTCGGGCGTCGCGGCGGCGCGGTGCCGGCTGCGCGTGCAGCCTGAAATCATTTGCCATGTGCACACAAGCCGGTTCGCACAAGCGCGCGAGCCGGGTTAAACTCTCCGCATGATCGAGAATGAAGGTTCGATGGCGGCTGGCGCCAAACCGCTTGTGATGGTCGCCGCAGGGGGCACGGGGGGCACCTGTTTCCGGCCGAGGCGCTGAGCGCGGCGCTGTCGAAACGGGACGTCTCAACTGTTCTCGCCACCGACAACCGCGCGGCAAAATTCGGCGAGCATTTTAAATCCCTTTATGTCGTGCCAAGCGCTACCGTGCGCGGCCGCGATCCGATCTCGCTCATGCGCACCGGCGCGACATTGGCTTATGGCGTTGCCAAGGCGGTCATGCTGATGCGCCGGGTCAGGCCGTCGGTCGTGGTGGGCTTCGGCGGTTATCCGTCTGTGCCTCCGGTCCTGGCGGCGAGCCTGCAAAATATTCCAACCGTGCTGCATGAGCAGAATGCCGTGATGGGCCGCGCCAACAAATTTCTCGCAAGCCGGGTCAGTGCGATCGCAACCGGTTTTGCGGGCGTCACCGACAAGGACAAGGCGCTGGCGATCAAGACCACTTGTATCGGCAATCCGTTGCGGCCTGCGGTGATCGAGGCTGCGAAGGCACCGTATGAACCGGTGCAGCCGAACGGCCCTTTGCGTCTGCTTGTGTTCGGCGGCAGTCAGGGTGCGCGCATCATGGCCGATATCGTGCCGGCTGCGGTCGCCAAGCTGGAACCGCATCTGCAGATGCGGCTGAAGATCACCCAGCAGACGCGTGAAGAGGATATTCCCCGCGTGCGCGAGATTTATGCCAAGGCGCAGGTGGCGGCTGAGATCGCGCCCTTTTTCAACGATCTGCCGGCGCGGATCGCTGCGAGCCATCTTGTGGTGTCCCGATCCGGCGCGGGAACGGTTTCCGAATTATCGGCTATCGGCCGGCCGGGCATTCTTGTGCCGCTGCCCAACGCGCTGGATCAGGATCAGGCGGCCAACGCCCTCGTCCTGGAAAAGGCCGGTGGCGCCATCCGCCTTCTGCAACGCGATTTCACGCCGGACCGGCTGGCGGCGGAAATCGATGTGCTGGCGGCGGATTCCGGGCGTTTGTCGGCGATGTCGCAGGCGGCCAAGGGGATCGGCGTGCTTGACGCGGCCGAACGACTGGCCGATCTGGTATTAAGAACAGTCAGCGTCAAGTCTTGAGGAATAGCCTATGAAATTGCCGCGCGAACTTGGCCCGATCCATTTTGTCGGGATCGGCGGGATCGGTATGAGCGGGATTGCCGAGGTTCTGGCCAATCTCGATTACACCGTGACGGGTTCGGACGTTTCCGAGAGCGCCAATGTCAAGCGGCTGCGCGACAAGAACATCAAGGTTGCCGTTGGCCATGACGCCAAGAATGTCGAGGACGCCGCCGTGGTGGTGGTGTCGACGGCGATCAAGCGCGACAATCCGGAATTGATTGCGGCGCGCGCCAAGCGCCTGCCGGTCGTGCGGCGTGCGGAGATGCTGGCCGAACTGATGCGGCTGAAGTCTGCGGTGGCGATTGCCGGAACCCATGGCAAGACCACGACGACATCGATGGTGGCGACTTTGCTCGACGCGGGCAATCTCGATCCGACCGTGATCAATGGCGGCATCATCAATGCGTATGGCACCAATGCGCGGCTCGGCGCCGGCGAATGGATGGTGGTGGAGGCCGACGAATCCGACGGCACGTTCCTGAAACTGCCGGCGGATGTTGCGATCGTGACCAATGTCGATCCGGAACATCTCGATCACTTCAAGACGTTCGCCGCGGTGAAGAATGCTTTCAAGGCGTTCGTCGAGAATGTGCCGTTCTACGGCTTCGCGGTGATGTGCACCGACCACCGCGAAGTGCAGGCGTTGGTCGGCCGCATCGAGGATCGTAGAGTCATCACCTATGGCGAGAATCCGCAGGCCGACGTGCGGCTGGTCGATCTCAGCCATGCCAATGGTGCGTCGAAATTCTCTGTCGTGTTCCGTGGACGAGACGATAAGGCCGAGCATGTGATCGACAATCTCACCCTGCCGATGCCCGGTCGTCACAATGCACTCAATGCCACCGCGGCGATTGCGGTTGCACATAATCTTGCTGTGCCGGACGATCAAATCCGCAAGGCGCTGGCGTCGTTCGGCGGCGTGAAACGGCGTTTCACCCGCACCGGCGAATGGAACGGCATCACGGTGATTGACGATTACGGTCATCACCCGGTCGAGATCGCAGCCGTACTGCGCGCAGCACGTGAATCCAGCGCCGGCCGTATCATCGCCGTGATGCAACCGCATCGCTATACGCGGTTGAAGGAATTGTTCGAACAGTTCTGCACCTGCTTCAACGACGCCGATGCAGTGATCGTGGCGGATGTCTATTCCGCCGGCGAAGCGCCGATCGAAGGCATCGATCGCGATCATCTGGTGCAAGGCATGCGGGCGCGCGGACATCGCAATGTGTCGGCGTTGCCAAATTCGGACAGTCTTGCATCGATGGTACGAGGTATGGCGCAGCCCGGCGATATGGTCGTGTGTCTCGGCGCCGGCAACATCACGCAATGGGCCTATGCGCTGCCGGGCGAGTTGAAGGCACTGGGGTGAGCTTTCGGTAATGACATTCCCCGACATCACCGCCGATCTGACATCGCGTATGCCGAATTTGCGCGGCCGCTTGCTCGCCAATCAGCCGCTCGCGGAGCTGACATGGTTCCGCGTCGGCGGGCCGGCGCAGGTGCTGTTCATGCCGGAGGATGAAAGCGATCTCGCTTACTTCCTGCAAAATCTGCCGGACGAAATTCCAGTCATCGTCATTGGCCTGGGCTCCAACCTGATCGTACGGGACGGCGGTGTACCTGGCGTCGTGATCCGCCTCGGGCGCGGCTTCAATGAAATCGTTGTCGAGGGCACGCGCATTCGCGCCGGAACAGCGGTGCCGGATGTGAAGGTCGCGCGCGCCGCGCAGGAAAATGGCATCGCTGGTCTGGCTTTCCTGCGTGGCATTCCAGGCGGCATCGGTGGCGCGCTGCGGATGAATGGCGGCGCCTATGGCCGCGAAACGAAGGACGCTCTTGTTGAAGCGCGCGGCGTCGACCGCAGCGGCAAAATCCGCGTCTACAGCAATGCCGACATGCATTATACGTACCGGCATTGCGGCGCGCCGGATGACGTGATCTTCACGCAGGCTTTGTTTGAAGGACAGATGGGTGATCGCGCGACGATCGCAGCCGAGATGGAGAAGATCACCGAATCACGCGAAGCGACACAGCCGATCAAGAGTCGCACCGGTGGATCGACTTTCAAGAATCCGGAAGGGCATAAAGCGTGGCAACTGGTCGATGCCGCAGGCTGCCGCGGATTGGTGGTCGGCGATGCGCAGGTGTCGGACCTGCATTGCAACTTCCTGATCAACCGCGGTCAGGCGACGGCAAAAGACATAGAAACGTTGGGTGAAACGGTGAGGAAACGGGTGAAGGAGAATTCGGGCGTGACGCTGGACTGGGAGATCAAACGGATCGGGGTCGAGGCATGAGCGATCCGGTTCTGGTTGTCGGCGGCGGGCTCGGCGGTGCTGCCACCGCATTGGCGCTCGGCCGCAAGGGCTTCGACGTGCAGCTTTTGGAAGAGGCCCCGGAATTCGGCGTCATCGGTTACGGCATTCAGCTTGGTCCCAATGTGTTTTCGATGCTGGACCGGCTCGCCGTCACCGACGCAGTGATGGCGAGCGCGATCCGGCCAAAGAACGTCAAGATGCTCGACTCGGTGGATGGCGGGGTGATCGCCTGCATTCCGACCGGCGATTCGTTCGTGAAGAGATTCAAGCGTCCTTATGTCGTGATCCATAGGGTCGATCTGCATCAGGCGCTGCTGGACGGCTGCCGCGCGCTCGGCAATGTCGAGATGATCGCGAATGCGGGCGTCAAGGCGTTCGAGGATCTGGGTGATCGTGTGCGCGTCGAGCTTGCGGATGGGCGCCAGTTCGATGGGGCAGCGCTGATCGGCGCCGATGGCATCCGTTCTACCATTCGCCAGCAGATGCGCAATGAAGGACCGCCGCGCACGATCGGCTATGTCGCGCACCGTACTATCGTGCCGATGGATGACGTGACGTTCGATGTCGACCGCGACGATGTTGTGCTGTGGTCAGGCGATGGCTTCCACATCGTGCACTATCCGCTGCGCAACTATAGCCTGTTCAACGTCGTGACTGTGTTCAAGACGTTGAACATGGATCCGACCGACACCGAAAGCCCGCACCCTGATCTCGCGCATGTCTACCGCGACTCGCATCCAACCATGAAGAATCTCTGGGCGATGATGGATCTGTCGCGGCGTGGCTGGGTCTCGTCCGACCGCGATCCGATCCGGCCCTGGAGCAAGGGCCGCGTCACATTGCTGGGCGATGCCGCGCATCCGACGTTACAGACGCTCGCGCAGGGCGCCTGCATGGCGATTGAAGACTCGGTCTGTCTCGCGGAATTGCTGGACGGCACCTCGGGCAATCAGATCGCGGAGGCATTCCAGCAATACGAGCGGGCGCGCTATCTGCGCACTGCGCGTGTGCAGTTCGAGTCGCGCTATCACTGGGACAACTGGTATCACGTCGGCGGTATCGAGCGCGAAGTGGCGCGCGCGACATGGTCGGTAAAGGGCGAGCAGGACATGTATGACTGCCTCGCCTGGCTTTATGACGGCTTCAAATTGCCGCAAAAACGCGAGGCTGCATGACGAAACATGTTGCGGTTTTGATGGGCGGCTGGTCGTCGGAACGCCAAGTCTCGCTGTGGTCCGGTGAAGCCTGCGCGAAAGCGGCGGAACGGATTGGCTATCGCGTCACCCGCGTCGATGTCGCCCGCGATGTCGCGACCGTGCTCGATCGGTTGAAGCCGGATGTTGCCCTGAATGTGTTGCATGGACGTCCGGGCGAGGACGGCACCATTCAGGGCGTCTTGGAGATACTCGGCATTCCATATTCGCATTCGGGCGTGCAGGCGTCATCGCTGGCAATGAAGAAGGATCTTGCCAAGGTGATGCTGGCAGCCGCCGGTGTGCCGGTGCCGCAGGGACGGGTGGTGTCGCGTCTCGAGGCAGCCAAGGAGCATGTTCTGCCGCGGCCCTATGTGATCAAGCCGATTGCGGAAGGCTCCAGCGTCGGGGTCTTTATCGTCACCGACGGTCACGATCATCCGCCGCAGGAACTCTTCCGTGAGGACTGGACCTTCGGCGAGATGCTTCTGTGCGAGACCTTTATTCCGGGCAAGGAACTCACCTGCGCGGTGGTCAAGGACCAGGCCACCGACGTGATCGAGATCGTACCGAAAGTGCGTTTCTACGATTATGAAGCGAAATACGCGCCGGGCGGGTCGGAGCATGTGTTGCCGGCGAAGATTGCGAAGGACGTTTATCAGGCGGTTCAGACGCTCACCGTTGCCGCTCACAATGCGCTGGGATGCCGTGGCGTGACGCGTGCTGACTTCCGTTACGACGACAGCCGTCCGGGGATCGACGGTCTCGCGTGTCTTGAGGTCAACACCATCCCCGGCATGACGGAAACCTCGCTCGTTCCCGAACTGGCGGCGTATGCCGGGATCAGTTTTGAAGATCTTGTCCAATGGATGATCGAGGACGCGTCGTTCAATCGATGATGCGCCTGCGTCACGCCCTAAGAGCATGACAGCTTAACATCCGTGTCGAGGTAACCGGCAACGGCCCGGTGCGCTTTTGAACGATAAACGTTACCAGTTCCAGCGGACTTATCTCAAACTTTACTAAAAGTTTACCAAGAGGCCCGAAGACTGACCGTCGCGCATTGATCACGCTTCAGCCGCTCATCGGGCTGTGGGAACGTGAGATGCGCAAGTTCGCTACAGGGATTGTAGCGGGGGATGGAGGTCTTGCGTGTCTGGGAAGCCATACGATTCCTGGCATCACCGAGCCATCACACATCCCCGAATTCGCGTTGCAGGTTGGTATCGGGTTTGAAGAGCTTGTTCGATGCGTGATCGAGGACGCCTCGCTCAATCGATGACGCGGGCCCCGGGTCTGCGGCGTGCGGAGCGTGCGCTGTATCGTTTCTCGGCTTCTCTGGAAAGGAAACTGCCGCGTGGCGCCGGAACATTCGCCGCGATGGCCGTTATCCTGTCCGGCATCGGTTATGGAATCATTCAGGGCGGCCATGCGGATGTGGTGCGCGAGCAATTGGCGGACGCGCGCGATTCCATCGCCAATGCCGTTGGTTTCCAGATTACATCGATCGCGCTGAGCGGCGAGAAGCAGCTGACGCGCGAGGAAATTCTTGGCATTGCCGGTATCACCGGCCGTTCGTCGTTGCTCTTTCTCAATGCCGACGATGCGCGCAATCGGCTGAAGGCCAATCCGTGGATCGCCGATGCCACCATTCTTAAACTGTTCCCCGATCGGCTGCATGTCTCCGTCACCGAGCGTCAGGCCTTTGCGCTGTGGCAAAAGAACGGACGCGTGCAGGTGGTGTCGCGCGACGGCACCGTGGTCGAGCCATTCGTTGCGCCGCATGTCGCGCATCTGCCGCTGGTCGTCGGTCAGGGCGCGAATGAGAAGGCGGCCGACTTCCTCGCCGTCATGGACAATTATCCGGCGCTTCGCGAGCAGGTTCGCGCCTATATCCTCGTCGCCGACCGCCGGTGGAATCTGAAACTGAAGAACGGCATTGACGTGCGTTTGCCGGAAGCCGATCCCGTCACGGCGATCGCCTCGCTGATCGCACTCGACAAGGACAGGCAGCTTTTGTCGCGCGACATCACCGCGGTCGACCTGCGCATCCGTGACCGCATCACCGTACGTCTGTCCGATGCCGCCGCCGCCGCGCGGGCAGAGGCCCTCAAAAGTAAAACAACACCGAAGCGTAAGGGCAGCGACGCATGAACGCACTGCAACTCGGCTTCGCCCCCAAGATGAAGCCTGTCTCGCCGAAGCGGGCGGCGATTGTCGCTGCGCTCGATGTCGGCACCAGCAAAGTCGTCTGCATGATTGCGAGGCTCGAGCCGCGTGGCGCGCAGGATGTGCTGCGGCGCAGGTCCCATTCGATTGAGATCATCGGTTTCGGCCATGTCGAAGCCCGTGGCATGAAATCCGGCAAGGTCGCCGATCTCGATGCCGCCGATCATGCGATCCGTCAGGCGGTCGACATCGCCGAGCAATCGGCTTCGGTGCATCTTGAATCGGTGGCGGTATCGATTTCCACAGGCAGGCTCGGCAGCGAGCGCTTTACCGCCTCGGTCGATGTCGTCGGGCCATCCATTCGCGAGAGCGATATCGCCCGGTTGCTTGCGGCCGGGAGCCGGCATTCCGGCCGGGAAGGTGGCATCGTCGTTCATTCGCTGCCGCTCGGTTACGCCATTGACGGCGTCCATGGCATCCGCGATCCGCGCGGCATGCTGGCCCGCCACTTCGGTCTCGATATGCACGTGGTTACTGCGGATATCGCTGCACCGCGCAATCTGATGCTGGCGATCGAGCGGTGTCATCTTTCTGTGGAGGCCATGGTCGCTGCGCCGTACATGGCGGGGCTCTCGGCACTGGCCGATGACGAAGCCGATCTTGGTGCGGCAGTCGTCGATATGGGTGCCGGTACGACCACCATCGCGGTATTTTCCGGTGGACGATTTATCCACATCGACGGGTTTGCCGTCGGCGGTCACCACGTGACCATGGATCTTGCGCGCGGACTCAATGCAAAAGTTGCAGACGCCGAGCGAATCAAAACGTTCTATGGCACAGTTGTGGCTGGAATGAGCGACGAGCGCGATATGATTCCAGTTCCTGCGATGAGCTCCGATTCTCGCGAACCACCGCAGGTCGTCTCACGCGCAGCCTTGGTGCCCTTTATCCGGCCGCGCGTTGAGGAAATCCTGGAAATGATTCGCGACCGGCTCGCGGCTTCTCCGTTCGCGGCGGAGCCGCAAGGCACGGTGATCCTGACCGGCGGTGCCAGTCAGCTCACCGGTCTGCCGGAGCTCGCATCGCGCATTCTTGGACGACAGGTGCGCGTTGGAAGACCTTTGGGAATGTCCGGTTTGCCGGAAGCAGCAAAAGGGCCTGCCTTCGCAGTCGCTGCGGGACTTCTGGTTTATCCGCAAGCGGCGCATCTCGAGCACTTCGAACCGCGGAAAACGCGGCAGGTGATGACAGGATCGGGCGGTTACATCTCTAGGGTCGGACGATGGCTGAAAGAAAGCTTCTGATGACCGGTTTGCAGAATCTCTGGAATGGCCGGCGGCGGACCGGTCCTTGCCGGGAAGTTATCCACGCCCGCGTATTGAAGAGGCAGCCATGACAATGAATCTTTCAGCTCCGGATATCCGCGAGTTAAAGCCGCGGATCACCGTTTTCGGGGTCGGCGGTGCCGGCGGCAATGCCGTCAACAACATGATCAGCGCGGGTCTGCAGGGTGTCGAATTCGTCGTCGCCAATACGGATGCGCAGGCGCTTTCCACCTCAAAGGCAGCCCGGAAGATTCAGATGGGCGTGCAGGTGACTGAGGGCCTCGGCGCCGGCTCTCAGCCTGAGGTCGGCCGCGCCGCTGCCGAAGAAGTGGTCGACGAGATCCGTGATCACCTCTCGGGTGCGCATATGGTGTTTGTCACAGCCGGGATGGGCGGTGGCACCGGCACCGGCGCCGCTCCGGTGGTTGCCAAGATCGCGCGGGAGATGGGTATTCTCACCGTCGGCGTCGTGACCAAGCCGTTCCAGTTCGAGGGCGAGCGCCGCATGCGTTATGCGGAAGCCGGCATCACCGAATTGCAGAAGCATGTCGACACGCTGCTGGTTATCCCCAACCAAAATCTGTTCCGCGTCGCCAACGAGAAGACCACCTTCTCCGACGCCTTCGCGATGGCCGACCAGGTGCTCTATTCGGGTGTTGCCTGCGTCACCGACCTGATGGTCAAGGAAGGCCTGATCAATCTCGACTTCGCCGACGTCCGCGCGGTGATGCGCGAGATGGGCAAGGCGATGATGGGGACCGGCGAGGCGTCGGGTGAGAAGCGCGCCATCACCGCTGCCGAGGCGGCGATTTCCAATCCGCTGATTGACGACAATTCGATGAAGGGCTCGAAGGGCCTGCTGATCTCGATCACCGGTGGCAGGGATCTGACCCTTTACGAAGTCGACGAAGCCGCCACTCGCATCCGCGAAGAGGTGGACAAGGACGCCAACATCATCGTCGGCGCCACCTTTGACGAAGCGTTGGAAGGCATCATTCGCGTGTCGGTGGTTGCAACCGGTATCGACAAGCAGCCGACCGCTGCTGCCAAGCCGGCGGAGCCGGTCAAGCGCGCGACCCCCGAAGCGCCGCGTCAGGCCGAGCGTGTCGAGCGGGTGGCCCAGGCGCCGCGTCCCGCACCTGCGCCTCTGGCGGAAGCGCATGCGTCCATAGACGCTGCGGCAACCGCTGCGGTTGCGGCCGCGCTTGGTCAGGCGTCGTCCGGACATGAAACCGCGATCGACGACGTCACCATTCGTCCGACGCCACAGAAACCTTCGCTGTTCATCGAACAGCCGGCACCGCCACCGCCGCCGGTGGAAGAAAATTTCGGGACGTTCATTCCGCCACAGCCGGAACGCATTCAGCAGCGTCCGCGCATGCCGCGCATCGATGAATTGCCGCCGCAGGCTCAGCGCGAAATCATGGCGCAACGCGGCGAGTTACAGGCGCCGGAACCCGAAAAGCAGCGGATGTCGCTGTTGAAGCGCTTGGCGACTGCGGGTCTCGGCCGCAAATCGGAGGAGCCGGAGGAGCCGGCTGTGCGTCATGAGCCGCAACCGATGGATGCCCGGCCGATGATGCAGCCCATGCAGCGCATGCCGCAGCAGCGTCCGCCGGCTCCGCGCCCGCTCGATCCACGGGGCGGGGAGAATCGGGACCCGGTCTCCGAATATGCCCGTCGCGGACAGCAGGGCCTCGACATGCATGGCCGCCAGGCACCCGTGAATCACCCGGCGGAAGACGATCAGCTCGATATCCCCGCTTTTCTGCGGCGTCAGGCGAACTGACGAATTGTAACAAACGGATACGGAAAGCCCCGGCCATGGCCGGGGCTTTTTGCTTAATGAGCTCGAAATTGGCTGCCTGGGGATAAATCTGCGGAAAACAGTCCTCTCGTTAACCCTCTGAAATCGCTAAATTTTTGATTCGGATTGATCCGAAATAACGTTACCCCTCGGTAACATTTGTTGCTTAATTAACACATGCTGCCATAAAATAAGGCGCGCCGCGGACGTGAATGCGGCCGGATCAAGGTAACAAACGGTAAAAAAGCGTGACTTTGGACGAGTCGGAGCTGGGGTTAAGGTTCGAACATCAAAGGGGTTTTGGCCCGGGGGATTCGAGCAACGGTTTGGGGACCAGTCCGTAGGACATGCTCGGGATTTCGGGGCGAAAACAAGTCAGACGTTTATTGGGGTCATTCGGGGGATTGCGCTGCGCAGGTCTTGCGTCGCGTTCAGCCGAACTAAAGACGGAACGAGCGTATGAGAGCCGCAAGGCAAACCACGCTGCGTGAGCAGGTTACGGTTTCTGGTATCGGAGTTCACTCCGGTCTGCCTGTTAATCTCACTCTCAATCCGGCCGATGCCGGCACTGGTATCGTTTTTTCCCGCACCGATGCGGCTGGCTGCGAGCGCGAAGTCCGCGCTGATTACCGCGCCGTCACCGCAACCGAGCTTGCAACGGTGCTTGGCGACGAATCGGGCGTCCTGTGCTCGACCGCCGAACACGTTCTCGCCGCTCTCCGCGGCCTTGGCGTCGATAACGCGCTCGTCGAAGTCGACGGCCCGGAAGTGCCGATCATGGACGGCAGCGCGGCGCCGTTCGTTGCGGCCATCGATCAGGCCGGGATTGTCTCTCTCTCCAAGGCCCGCCGTTACATCAAGGTGCTGAAGCCGGTCCGCGTCGCCAAGGGCGAGGCGTTCGGGGAGCTCCGTCCGCAGGACAGCGGCTTCAGCATCGATATCGAGATCAATTTTGACTCCGTGTTGATCGGCCGCCAGTCGATCGCAATGGACTTGACGGCCGATGCTTTCCGTCGCGATTTGTCCCGCGCCCGCACCTTCGGCTTCATGAAAGATGTGTCGGCGCTCTGGAGCGCGGGCAAAGCGCTGGGTGCTTCGTTCGAAAACACCTTGGTTCTCAGCGAAAACCGTATCCTCAATACCGAAGGCCTGCGCTATGCGGACGAATTCGTCCGCCACAAGGCGCTGGACGCTGTGGGCGATTTGGCTTTGGCTGGCGCACCGATCATCGGCGCGTATCGCTCGGTTCGTGGCGGCCACCGGCTCAATCATGCGGTGCTGGTGGCGCTGATGTCCGATCCGACCGCTTATGCGGTGGTTGAGGCGGATGAACGCCGGCCCGTCCGTGGTCATGCCGAGGTTGCCGGGATGGTCGCCCCGGCCTACGGCCCGGACGTCTCCTAAAGCCCTATGGGTTGAGGTGGATCGGGTGGCGCCGCGGTTGCGCTTGCACGCTGTTATCCTCCCGGACACGATTATTGGCGGTCGGGATTAGTCCTCGCCTTAATCCCGGCTCAATATCGTACGAAATCCAAGCTTACGAAATCTTTGGCTAAGGTCTTTGCTAACGCTTGGGGAAGCTTCGCGTTTTCGCTAAAGAGGACGTGGCTTTTGGGGGCCGACACATGGCCCGGTTGTTCCGGGATCAGCATCCCGGTTTGAGGGTCGTTTCGTGCGCATGAGTGCGAGTTCGGGGATTGTTGCAGCGCTCAGAACGTCCGTCGGCTCGACCGGCCGCGGTTTGGTGCGTCTTGCAGCGCTTGTGGCGGTTGTCGGTGGTCTTGCCGCCTGCGCGGGCGACAAGGACGTGATGATCCCCGATGATCCGGCGGATCAGCTCTACAACGAAGGCCTCTATCTGATGCAGCGGAAGAGCGACTACACCGCTGCGGCCAAGAAATTCGAGGAAGTGGACCGTCAGCATCCGTATTCGGACTGGGCGCGCAAGGCGCTGCTGATGCAGGCTTATTCCTATTACGAAGCAAAAGAATACGATGACTCGATCACTGCCGCGAAACGCTATGTCTCGCTGCATCCGGGCAGCCCGGACGCGGCCTATGCACAATTCCTGATCGGCTCTTCGTATTACGAAAACATCCCGGACGTGACGCGCGACCAGCAGCGCACCGAAAAAGCGATGCAGGAGCTGGAGCAGGTCATCCGCCGTTACCCGACCTCCGAATATGCTGTCAGCGCCAAGAAGAAGCTGGATGTGGCGCGCGATCAGCTTGCCGGCAAGGAAATGGGGATCGGACGTTTCTACCTTAACCGCAAGGATTTCACCGGCGCCATCAATCGCTTCAAGATGGTGGTGACGCAATATCAGACCACGCGGCATGTCGAAGAGGCGCTGATGCGATTGACCGAGGCCTATATGGCGCTCGGCATCGTGCAGGAAGCGCAGACGGCGGCGGCTGTGCTCGGCCACAATTTCCCGGACAGCCGCTGGTATCAGGACGCCTACAAGCTGGTTCAGTCCGGCGGTGTCGAGCCGTCCGAAAACAAGGCCTCCTGGATCAGCAAGCTGTTCCAGGGGCGGAAGACCGGCTGACAGCCGGATTTTCCCGAGTCGCGATCATTTTCCGCTGTCGCGGCCGTTTTGTTCTTGTTATGTTCATCTTGTTGAGTCTTCATAGCTGCATGTCCGGCGAATGGATTCCTCATCCGCGAATCTGATCGGGTACCGGGCAATGCGAAGGCAAATGAGATGCTCGTCCGTCTGTCCATCCGCGATATCGTTCTGATCGAGAAGCTCGATCTCGATTTCACCAAGGGGCTCGTCGTCCTGACCGGCGAGACCGGTGCCGGCAAATCCATCCTGCTCGACGCCTTTGCGCTGGCCCTCGGCGGCCGCGGTGATGCGATGCTGGTGCGCCAGGGCCAGGAGCAGGGGCAGGTGACCGCTGTTTTCGATCTCGCGCCCAAACATCCCGCGCGCGCGCTGCTGAAAGAGCAGGGTATCGATCCCGACGAGGAACTGATCCTCCGCCGCGTCCAGACCGCCGACGGCAAAACGCGTGCGTTTATCAACGACCAGCCAGTGTCGGTGCAGGTATTAAAAAGTCTCGGCGCCATGCTGGTTGAAATTCACGGCCAGCACGACGATCGCGCACTGGTCGATGCCGCGACGCATCGCCGGCTGCTCGATGCCTATGCCGGTCTCGATGACGATGCCGAAAGGGTGGCGCGGTTCTGGGATGCGCGGCGTACTGCAGCGGAGGCGGTGCAAAGTCACCGCGCCGAGGTCGAGCGGGCGCAGCGCGAGGCCGATTATCTGCGGCATGCCGTGGGTGAACTGACCAAGCTTGCGCCCGAGGAAGGTGAGGAGACAGCGCTGGCCGAGCGCCGCACCGCCATGATGCAGGCCGAGAAGATCGCTGGCGATCTGCAGGATGCTTATGAGTCTGTCGCTGGCAATGCATCGCCGGTTCCGGGCTTCTCTGCCGCCATTCGCCGGCTGGAGCGCCGCTCGGCGCAAGCGCCGGCGCTGACCGATCCAGCCATCAAGGCGCTGGATCAGGCTCTGAATTCGATCGAAGAAGCCCGTGTCCATCTCGAAGCGGCGCTTCGTGCGGCCGATTACGATCCAGCGGAGTTGGAACGCATCGAGGAGCGGTTGTTCGCGTTGCGAGCCGCCGGCCGCAAATACAACATGCCGGTCGATCGTCTTGCGTTGCTGGCCGAGAAGTATGCGAGTGATCTGGCGCTGATCGATGCCGGCGCGGAAAAGCTGGCGGTGCTGGAAAGGGTCGCTGCCGAAACAGAGGCGCGTTTCCGCGACGCGGCCGCAGCCTTGTCATCGGCGCGGGTGAAAGCGGCGGCGAAGCTCGACAAGGCTGTGAATGTCGAGATCAAGCCGCTGAAGCTGGAGCGCGCGGTGTTTTCCACATCGATCATGAGCGACAAGGATGCGGCAGGGCCGCATGGCTTTGATCGCGTCGAATTCTGGGTGCAGACCAATCCGGGCACGCGGCCTGGCCCGCTGATGAAGGTCGCTTCGGGTGGCGAACTCGCGCGCTTCCTGCTCGCATTGAAGGTGGTACTCGCCGACAAGGGCTCTGCGCCGACACTGATCTTCGACGAAATCGATACCGGGGTCGGCGGCGCCGTTGCCGACGCGATCGGCCTGCGGCTCGCCAAGCTTGCGTCACGCGTGCAGGCCATCGCCGTGACCCATGCACCGCAGGTCGCCGCACGCGCGAGCCGCCATTACGTCATCGCCAAGGACGCACTCGATAAGGGCAAGCGTGTGGCGACGCGTGTGAATGAGGTCGCTGCGGAGCGCCGCCGCGAGGAAATCGCCCGTATGCTGGCGGGCGCCGAAATTACCGATGAGGCCCGTGCCGCGGCGGAACGGCTGATCAAGGCGGCGGCGTAGCCGGCGGCCTCACCGCGGATCGCCGAACTTGCCGGGGGCGGTCCCGAACAGTCCGCAATGCGTGCCGTCCGCATAGCGGCAATTGCGCTGGCGTTCGATCCCCACGAACAGGATGAAGACCAGCGTGATCGCGCCGGCGGCGACAACGAGTTTCCAGGGTTTCATCGCAGGTCTTTGCTGTCTCACATGCTCGTGGGTAGCAGATTGCTGGCTTGCGCGGGCAATGACAAATAAGACAAGGTCCGGCCCCGGAACGACGAAGTAACATACCATGGCCAAACGCGCATCCCCTCTGACGCCGACCGACAAGCTCACCGAAGAGCAAGCCGCGGGTGAATTGCAGCGGCTCGCCAAGCTGATCGCCGAGCACGACAAGCGCTATTATCAGCAGGATGCGCCGACGGTTTCCGATGCCGAATACGATGCCCTGCGTCAGCGCAACAATGAGATCGAGGCGCGCTTTCCCGCATTGATCCGCAAGGATTCGCCGTCGAAGCGCGTCGGCGCTGCGTCGACCGGCCGATTCAAGAAGGTCCGGCATGCCGTGCCGATGCTGTCGCTCGACAACGCTTTCAGCGAGCAGGATGTCATCGACTTCGCTTCGCGCATCCGCCGTTTCCTCAAGCTGAGCGAAGACGAGAGGATCGATTTCAGCGCCGAACCGAAGATTGACGGCCTGTCGATGTCGCTGCGTTATGAGAATGGCGAACTGGTTACGGCGGCGACACGCGGCGACGGCACGACGGGCGAAGACGTCACCGCCAATATCCGCACGCTGCATGACGTGCCGCAGAAGCTGAAGGGTCGGCATGTGCCGCCGATCTGCGAGGTGCGCGGCGAGGTCTATATGACCAAGCAGGCTTTCCTCAAACTCAACGAGCGCCAGCAGGCGGCCGGCGAGCAGGTTTTTGCCAACCCGCGCAACTCGGCGGCCGGCTCTCTGCGTCAGAAGGACCCGAACATTACTGCATCGCGCCCGCTCGGTTTCTTCGCTTATGCCTGGGGCGAGATGAGCGACATGCCGGCGGACACGCAGTCGGGCATGGTCAAATGGTTCGAGAGCTGCGGCTTCAAGACCAATCCGCTCGCCAAGCTGTGTCATTCGGTCGAGCAACTCATTGCGTTCCATCGCAAGATCGAAGAGCAGCGCTCGCATCTCGATTACGACATTGACGGTGTCGTCTACAAGGTCGACCGCATCGATTGGCAGGAGCGGCTCGGCTTCATTTCGCGTACGCCGCGATGGGCGATGGCGCACAAATTCCTGGCCGAGCGTGCCATGACGGTGCTCAAGGGCATCGAGATACAGGTCGGCCGCACCGGCGCCCTCACACCGGTCGGCAAGCTTGAACCGATTGGTGTCGGTGGCGTCATCGTGCAGAACGTGACGTTACATAATGAGGATTATATCAAGGGCATCGGCGGCAAAGGCGAACCTTTGCGCGATGGCCGCGATATCCGTATCGGCGATACCGTGATTGTTCAGCGCGCCGGCGACGTCATTCCTCAGATCGTCGATGTCGTCATCGACAAGCGGCCGAAAAACGCCAAGCCCTACCATTTTCCAAAGACCTGCCCGTGCCCGCTGCACACCGATGTCGTGCGCGAAGAAACCGCCACGGGCGAGGAAGGCGCGCGCGCGCGCTGCACCGGCGAGTTCGCTTGTCCTTATCAGAAGATCCAGCATCTGATGCTGTTTGTTTCCCGGCGTGCATTCGATATCGACGGACTGGGCGAAAAGCAGATCGAGTTCTTCTTCGAGAAGGAATGGGTGAGAGAACCTGCAGATATCTTTACGCTGTCACAGCGCAACAGGGCGATCCGGCTGGAAGAGCAGGAGGGATACGGCGAAACTTCAGTGCGCAATCTGTTCGCGGCGATCGAACAGCGGCGCGAAATCTCGCTCGATCGTTTCATCTACGCGCTCGGCATTCGCCATGTCGGCGAGACGACAGCGCTTGCGCTGGCGCGCGGCTATGGCTCGTGGGATGCATTCCACGATGCCTGTCTGAAGGTCGCGAAGAGTGACGCGGACGCCATCGCCGATATGGATGCGCTGGATCAGATCGGCGACACTGTGGTTCAGGCGGTCGCCGCCTATTTCGGCGAAAGCCATAACCGCGGCATCGTCGAGCGCCTGACCAAACAGGTGATGATTCTGGACGCCGAGAAGCCGAAGAAAGATACGGCCATCGCCGGCAAGACCGTTGTCTTCACAGGCTCACTGGAGAAGATGACCCGCAATGAAGCCAAGGCTCAGGCCGAACGGCTGGGTGCCAAGGTCGCGGGTTCGGTGTCGAAAAAGACCGATTATGTCGTGGCTGGTCCCGGTGCCGGCTCGAAGCTCACCGAAGCGCAGGGGCTCGGCGTCACGGTGCTGACGGAGGACGAATGGCTGACGATGACCGGACAATAATGTCTGCGGGTTTTCAGTCGCCTGTGTTTTTGCGGCAAGATTGATCAAACGTGTTTTCTCCCAGGCACCACGTACCCACTAGCGGGGCGTGACTTGGAAGGAGAAACGTTGTGGACATTTCAGATCCGTACAAGGCTGCCGCCTTTGCAGCTTACGCCGCGTTTGGTTTGATATTCCCGAAAGCCCAGGGCCATTACGACGCGCAGGGCCATTTCATCGTCACTGCGGCGCGCGCCGCAGCGATCCATGAATGCAGCGCCCGGGCCGCGCAATATCCAGAATGGGAATATGGCAATACTGAGTTTTACATCTATCGTGCCTGCATGGCCGAGCATGGTGAGCCGGAATGAGCGGCGATTGAATCCAAATGCTTGATGCGCTCCCGGAGGAGCCATTGATGTGTGGCGCGTCAGCGATGCGGTTTGAAGAATTCCAGCAATGCGTGTGCCGTCTGGTCCGGCTTCTCTTCCGGAAAGAAATGTCCGGCTTCAAGTGGCATACCGCTTAGTTCGTTGCACCAGTCTTGCCAAATCCCGAGCGGTCCGCCGGCGGCCTCGTACCAGGTGTTCAAAGGACCGCGTCCGCTCCAGAGCACGAGGACAGGGCAAGCAATGCGCCGGCCGTTGGTTCTGTCCGAGATGTCATGTTCGCGGTCTATGGTGGCTGCGGCGCGATATTCCTCGCAGATGGCGTGGATATGCACCGGGTCGCGCAGAGCGTCGATATAGGCGCTCCGTGTTTCCTGATCGAACGCGGAGGCAGGCGTGCCCCAGCCGTCAAGCGCGGTGTCGACAATGGCTGCAGGCGCAGCCGCAATCAGTTGCTCAGGCAAAGGCTCGGGCTGCGCCAGCAACAGCCAGGGCCAGTAGCCAAGAGCGAACTTCGCGTCCGCCCGATTCCAGACGTCGGCCGTCGGGAGGATGTCAAGGACGGCGAGACGTTTGACACGTTCGGGATGATCGAGCGCCAGACGATAGGCGACGCGGCCGCCGCGATCATGACCGGCGACGCAAAATCGCGCGAATCCGAGTTGCTCCATGACGGCCACAATCTCGGACGCCATGGCGCGTTTCGAATAGGGAGCGTGGTCAGGCGTGGATTCCGGGCAGGAGCTTTGTCCATAGCCGCGCAGGTCGGGACAGATGACAGTGAAATGCGGCGCGAGGAGTGATGCCACCTTCGACCACATCGCATGCGTTTGCGGAAATCCGTGCAGCAACAGCAGCGGTGTGCCAGCACCTGCCCGGCGCAGGAAAATGCGAGCTTCGCCTGTCTCTATCCCGGTACTCTCGAAGCCAGAAAACATGAGCTGTTCCCTCACGGGGGCTGGAGCTCAATTTCAGACCGCGTAATTACGTTCCCCGCTTGGTAAGAAACACGTAGAACGCCGCGCTCGAGACCACTGACAGGGCCAGCGTTACGATCGAGAGCGGCATTGCCGTCTCGGCGGTGGCAACCAGGTGACTCATGCCTTGGGCGGCCACAGCGCCCACCGCCATCTGCGAGAAACCAGTGATGCCCGATGCCGTGCCCGCGGCCTGAGGACGCACACTGACGGCTCCGGCGACGCAGTTTGGCAGAAACACGCCGTTGCCAAACGAGATCAATATCTGCGGCAGGAAGATGGTCCACGGCCCGTCATACGGCCAGAGCGCGACTGTCGCCATCATCAGCACGGCTCCGACGAGCATGCTGAGCAAACCGAAATGGATCATCCGATCGATGCCGTAACGTTGCGAATTCCGCGCCGTCACGAAATTGCCGAGCATGAAGCCGCCAGCCGTGAGCATGAACCATAGGCCATACTCAAACGCAGAGCGCTCCATGATGCTGACGACGACATGCGGGCCGCCGCCAAGAAACGCAAAGAAAGTCGCCGTGCCGATGGCACAGACCAGCACATAGCCGAGGAAACGGCGATTCGCGAACAGTTCGCGACTCTCCCGCCCGATGAAGCGAAGCCCGCCGCCGGTGATGTGGTCGGGCCGGGTTTCTTTCAAACCGGCTATCACCCAGACCATCACGACGCCAGCGAACGCTCCAACCAGCACGAACGTGCCTTGCCAGCCATAATGTTTGCCCAGCGCCTTATCGAGCAGGCCGCCAATCAGTGGTGCCACCATTGGTGCAACGACCATCGCCGTCGTGACAAGTCCGATCATCGAGGCGGCGCGTTCGCGCGCATAGAGATCGCGGATGATCGCACGACCGATCACAAGACCGGATGAGGCTCCTAACGCCTGCAGAATGCGAAACACGATCAGCATCTGAATGGAGGTCGAGAAAACCGCGGCAATGCTGGCTACGGTGGTAATGAACAGGCCAAGCAATAGTACCGGCTTGCGGCCAAAGCGGTCGGACAGCGGTCCCAGCAGCAATTGCGAGATCGCCAGTCCTACGAGATAAAGCGACAGCGTCAACTGAACTGTTTCGACCCGCGTTCCAAAGATATCGGCAAGGCTCGGCGTCACCGGCGTCAGGATGTTAAGCGAGACCGGGCCGATCGCGCTCATGATCATCAACAGCACGATCAGTCCGATCGGCGCCGGACGCGAAGCCGGGTCGGCCGCCTCTGCTGCGGCTTTTGGTGTCGATGCATCCACGAAAGGAAACTCGGTCAGTTGTCGCCCAGCGGCCGGGTCACGGCCTTCAGCCAAGCCTGCGTATCCTTATCAACCAGAGGCGCAATCGTCTCTGCAACCCGCGCATGGTAGCTATCGAGCCAGGCGATCTCCTCGGCTGTCATGAGCCTGACATCGATGAGGCTGCGGTCGATCGGCGCCAGTGTGATCGTCTCGAATGCGTTCATCGGCTTTTCGGCACCCGCGATGACCGGCGCCGCAACGACGAGAATGAGATTTTCGATCCGGATGCCGAAGCCGTCGGCCTTGTAATAGCCAGGCTCGTTGGACAGGATCATGCCACGCTTCAGCGGCACGGTTCCAAGCTTGGAAATCCGCGCCGGGCCTTCATGCACCGATAGATAGCTGCCGACGCCGTGGCCGGTGCCATGTTCGAAATCGACGCCCGCCTGCCAGAGATATTGCCGCGCCAGCGTATCGAGTTGGGCACCGCTGGTGCCGTCGGGAAATATCGCGCGCGCCACGGCGATGTGACCTTTCAGCACCTGCGTGAAACGCGTGCGCATTTCCTCAGTCGGTGTACCGACGGCAATGGTACGGGTGATGTCGGTGGTGCCATCGTCGTATTGGCCGCCGGAATCGATCAGGAATAATTCGCCGGGCTTGATCGGGCGATTGGTCTTGCGGGTGACGCGATAATGCACGATGGCGCCGTTCGGCCCCGCGCCGGATATGCTCGGGAACGACACGTCTTTCAGTGCGCCACTCTCGCGGCGAAATGTTTCCAGCGCTTCGACCGCCGCGATCTCGGTGAGTTGGCCGCGTGGTGCTTCGCGATCAAACCAGGCGAGGAAGCGCGCCATTGCCGCCCCGTCACGCGCTTGCGCGTTGTGGGCGCCGGCGATCTCCGTTTCGTTTTTCACCGCTTTCAGTGCGGTGATGGGATCGGCAACGCGAACGATCTTGCCACCAGCTTGTTCGGCCTGTTTCACCAGCGCATCCGCTGCCGTCGCCTGATCGAGCAGCATCGTCGCGTTAGTCTTGCCGAGCTTTTCGATGTCGCTGGTCAGCGAGTCCGGTTCACGCACATCGGCCGTCTGTTCGAGCTGGTCGCGCACCGCGTTCGAGAGTTTGCGTCCGTCGATATAGATCGACGGACGGCCGTCTTTCGGCACGAGGCCAAAGGAGAGCGGCAGCGGCGTATGCGCGACATCCGAGCCTCGAATATTGAACAGCCAGGCGATATTGTGCGGATCGGTGATCACCAGCGCATCGGCGCGCTGCTTGCCGATCTCGGCGACAGTCTTCTGCAGCTTGTCCTTGGTGGCGGCGCCGGTATGACGCAGATCATGCAGCACGACGGCGCCGAGCGGCGGCGCAGGGCGACCTTTCCAGATGTCGTCGACTGGATTGTTCTTCACCGGCACCAGCGTCGCGCCGACCTTGGCGCAGGCCTTGGAGAGTTTCTCCGCACCCTCGGCTGTGTGCAGCCAGGCGTCATAGCCAAGCGTGGTGCCGGCTGGCAGGTTCTGCTCGATCCAGGCCGCGGGTGATGTCTCGACCATGTTTACGATTGAGAAGATCGCCGGATCGGTCTGCTCGCGGGCCTGCAGCGTGTAACGGCCGTCGGTGAACAGGATCGCTTTGTCGAGAAGCACGATCAGAAAACCAGCCGAGCCGGTGAAGCCGGTCAGGAAAGCCAGCCGTTCCTCGCTCTCCGGCACATATTCGTTCTGGTGCCGGTCGGCGCGGGGAAGAACGAAACCGTCGAGCCCGTTTTGCCGCAATTTCGCCCGCAATGCGGCGATTCGCGGCGCAGCGGCGGCCGGGTCCGCCACATCATCGAAGGTCTGGAATTTGGCTGAAAACATCGTCGCGGGCTCTATCTCGTTGATGCACATGCCTTATCAGATCGCCTGCCAGTCATGGCGCGAAAGATTATGTCGTGAACTGCATGAGCCGCGGCATTTTGCGCTGCAGTATATTGCGCTGCGGCAATGCCGTTCATGCTCGTAGAAGTGCCGTTGCTTTCCAAAATATGAAGCATTTCATGCGGTCTTCGGAGGCGAGCCATGCGTTCTTTTCGCATGTGCGAAGGGCTTGCCGTCATTATGTTGCACTGCAGAAAGTCTGGAGGACGACCCTGGGTGTCCATTGGATTTGAACAAGGAGAGACACCATGACTGCGATGACCGTCGGTTCTACCGCCACCCTTCCGGCGAGCGCTGCCGCGCCGAAGACGAGCCTGTTCGCCCGCGCCTGGGCCGCTTTCGTTGCCGGCCGCATGCGCCAGGCGGAACGCGAGATCGCGATGCATCAGCATCTGCTGCCGACGCAATTCGAGTATGCGGGCGATCGCCTGGCTCGCAGCGAAAAGGACCTTCCTTTCGCCCGTTGATTGGTCAAAGGCTTCGAGTTCAAAAAACGCCCCGGCCATCCGGGGCGTTTTGTCATCCACCGCGGCGCATCGTCAGCGTCACCCAGCCGTCGAGCGTCAGCCGCGATTCCAGCACCAGCCCCTGCCGGCGATACGCCGCGATCACGCCGACAGCGTGCGCGGGCAAAAGGCCGGAGAGGATCAAAAATCCACCGGGCGCCACGAGGTTCGACAGCGTCGCCGACATGCGCCGCAGCGGTGCTTCCAGAATATTTGCAAAGATCAAATCGTAGCGGCAACCCAAGCGAAAACGATGCGCATGCGCGCCGGCGGCGGTGAACACGCTGACCAGCGACGGCACGTGATTGAGCCGTGCATTTTCGCGCGCCACGGCAACCGCCATCGGATCGATATCGCTTGCTAGCACTGGAATGGTGAGGGCGCGCGCCGCGGCAATGGCCAGCACGCCGGTGCCGGTACCGATATCGAGAATGCGCCAGGCATGCGCGTTCCGCGCGCGTTTGCGGATCGCGTCGAAAGCCAGCAGGCAGCCCCGCGTCGTGCCGTGATGGCCGGTCCCGAAAGCCAGCGCGGCTTCGATCTCGATGCCGATCTGGTTCAGCCGCACGCGAGCGCGATCATGTGCACCATGGATGACAAAGCGGCCGGCGTGCACCGGAACGAGACCCTCGAGGCTGGCGGCGACCCAGTCGCGCTTTTCAATGGTCGTGATTTCGATCTGGCCTTGCGCAGCCGGGCCGAGTTCACGTGCGACGATATCGGCGATCAGTTCCCGGGTCTCATCATCATGGAAAATCGCTTCGGTGGCCCAGCCATCCGGAGTCTCGAAGATCGAGACAGCGCAAAGCTCAGGATCAAGCGTCTCGCCCAGTAGGTCGGCGATGCGGCTGGCGGTGGCCTTGTCGGTGACAATGCGGGCGAGGCTGGTTTCGTCGCGGCTCTCTGGACTGGACGTCATGCTGCTTTTGTCGGTGCTGCGCCCGCTCTTCACAGGCTGGAACTCACAGGGGGGCGGGCGCGCCCGATGGCACGGCCGGATTTGCCGATGTTCCACAGCATGCCAACAGCCCCTCCACAACTGCCACGGTGCAGGTGGAGCCCCGTTTTCGGTCCTCCGCGGCACTTTTGCCCGTTCTTCGTCAACAGAAGCCTGCGGCCGTTGGGTGCGGCGGGAGGACACTGGCCGTCCGTGCCGGATTGCCTACATAACCTCCCTGAAAGTGGTGGCGCCCCGACCAGGAGGAGGCGGTCAGTAGACCATGTCGAAGCCCATCGTCGTTTCCATCCCGCATCGCCTTGGCAAAGAGGAAGCGCTGCGTCGTCTGAAACCTGGCCTCACCGGGGCTGCGGCGAGCTTTCCTGTGCTCAAGGTCGATGAGGAGATCTGGTCGGGAGACCGGCTGACCTTTCGCGTCCGCGCGTTGGGGCAGGCGGCGGCCGGCACGGTCGACGTCGCAGACGATCACGTCAAACTGGAAGTGACGTTGCCATGGCTGCTGCAGAAGTTTGCCGAAGCTGCGCAAACGGCGATCCGCGCACGCGGCAAGTTGCTGCTGGAAAAGAAATAGCGTGTCAGATCCCTGTCCGGCTTCGTCGAGCGACGGTGCTTCGTTCAACGAAACAAGCGATCGTTTTCGGGATGAGCGGGTTGGCGCGCGCGAATTTGCGTCGGTCTTT
Source organism: Pseudorhodoplanes sinuspersici (assembly GCF_002119765.1). Taxonomy (NCBI): domain Bacteria; kingdom Pseudomonadati; phylum Pseudomonadota; class Alphaproteobacteria; order Hyphomicrobiales; genus Pseudorhodoplanes; species Pseudorhodoplanes sinuspersici. The sequence goes on along the minus strand of NZ_CP021112.1, from coordinate 343,104 downwards.
GCGCTGCGTCTGCAATTTTTCCTGCAGCGCCTGCATGCGCATCATCATATCGAAAATGGTCACGCTCGGCGTCGGCCATTGAAGCGCCGCACAGCATTGCCACAATGTGAGTTCACGACCCTACAGAATGACCATGCAAACCGAGCTTGATTTCCACGCCCTGCTGCACCGCTTCGAACAGCGGCTGCCGCTGCGAATTGCGCGCGCGTCGTTTTTTCTCAGACAACCTAACGCGCGGCTATGGCGTATTCCCTCGTCCGGCCTTCTGATCCTCGGAGGCGTTTTCAGCTTCCTGCCGATCCTTGGCATCTGGATGCTGCCGCTCGGCTTGCTTCTGCTCGCGATCGATGTCCCGCCATTGCAGCCGCCGATGGCACGGCTGCTGCGTTGGCTTGAACGGAAATGGCCGGGGCAAAATCCGCCGGGCGAAAAACAATAGCTGCCTATTTCCAGTGGGCGATCTCGTCTTCCGTCGGCAGACGTCCATTCGGTGTGAGCTGATCGACCACACCGGGCAAAGTCTGACTCAAACCCTGCAGCAGCTCGTCCTTGTTCATGCCGAACTGGCCGGCGAGCTGATTGATGATGTCTGAACCGAAGGTCTTTTCGATGTCATTCGGTGCCACCGGCACGTTCTCGCCGCTCGAGATCCATGAGCGTGCCGCCGCGCCTTGGCCGGATTGATCGAACTGCTTCAGCAAATCGCCGAGGATGCCGCCGGCCGCACCGCCCGCCAGCAATCCGCCGAGACCGCCGCCTGTGCTGCTTAAAACGCCGCCGAGCGGATCGCCCTGCGGACCGGCGACTCGCGATGTCGGCATGCCACGTCCGCCGCCGAGAATATCGCCAAGGATGTCGCCCAGAGCGCCACCGCCGGCAGGCCCACCACGTCCGCCGCCGCCCGGCATGCCGCGACCGCCACCGAGAACGTCGCCGAGAATATCACCCAGGCCGCCGCCACCCGGCCCGCTGGCCCGGCCACCACCACCCTGTCCACCGCGAAGAATGTCGCCCAGGATATCGCCGAGCCCGCCGCCACCCATGCCACCGCCACCCATACCGCCGCTGCTGCCGCCACGCTGGAAGTCCGGCATACGCTTGGTCGATTCAATCAACGGGCCGAAGTCACTGTCGCTATTGCCGCCCGTGCCTGGCGATGGGATCTGTGCTGGCGCGCCGCTCGGGATATGTGTCGGCGCGTCCGGAACGGGTGCTCGATTGCGTGGAGACGGCAGCGGCGAGGGCATGGGCTGCGCCTCACCTCCGGCTTGCTGCGTGCTTTGGTACCAGCGCCACAGCAGCAGCGCGATCAGCGCCATGTTGATCTTCGAGGGATTGCCCTGTTCGTCGCGGCCAAGGATGACATCCAGCACGCCCATCATTCCGTCTCCTGCGAAAGCACCATTGGCGAGTCAGTTCGATCGCAAGAGAACCGCGCAATCAAGACGGAACGGTGACGACGCAAAGCCCGGTCACGCGATCAATCGCCGTAACCGTAACCGTATCCGTAGCGCTGCTGATAGTAATATTGCTGCTGCGGATAATAGGGGCGCTGCTGGCCGTAATAGGGTTGCGCCTGGGCGCGATAGGCCGCGCCGTTGTAGGGGCGCCACGCATAGCCATCATAATAATATTGTTGTTGCTGCTGCGGTGCCTGAGACGGCCGCTGCTGATAACCGAATTGCTGATCATAATAGCCACGGGGTGCGGCATAGCGCTCACGCCGAGGCTGCGTTTGCGCCCGCTGCTGTTCATCTTCTTCACGTGGCGCATATTGCGGCGGCAGTCCGGTGCGCCCGCGTGACGCCTGACGCTCGGGCTGAGTCAATTGCCGATTGGCACGTGCGATAGCCACGCGTTCATCGCCTTCCACTTCCACCTTGGTCTTCAGGACACCTTCCGCCTGAACCATCTCGAACAGCGTCTTTGCGTTTTCCGGAGCAAGCCGCACGCAACCGCCCGAGGCGGGGCGTCCCAGCTTCTTCGTCTCATACGAACCATGGATGGCGTGGCCGCGTTCGGTAAAAAAGATCGAATGCGGCATCGGCGCGTCATCGAATTCCTTGGAGTAATGATCCTTCTCCATACGGAAGGCCCGGAAATTGCCCGTCGGTGTGAACCGGCCGGTGCGGCCGGTCGACACCGGCCACGTATGCAAAACCTGCCCGTCGCGTGCGACGGTGAGCGTCTGTGCGGTCTTGTCTACGGTGATTTTGAGATCGGCGAGGGCCGGCGATACGGCAAAAGCTGTCGCGAGAGCAGCAAGCACAGGAACGCAGATACGCATGTTTTCACCTCAATACGGCAACGCAATATAACCAGGTCCCACGAGAAAAATAAGGCTCAATTGCGAAATGCGCTTAAGGACTCGCATTGAAGGATTGCTGCATTTGCAGTGAAAATTGAAACAATGCGCATCGGCATTGCTTACGAAGCACTCACAAACGCGTCATCCCCCCAATCGGCAATCTAAGATTCGTTCCGTTAATTTAAGCCCGATACGCGCAAAGATTGTTTGGAGTTTCAGGAACGCTCGCACGCCGCAAGTATTGACCAAGTGTGGCTGGCAAACCTCGATAATAACACGAGGTATTCTGCCGCGGAAGATTGAACCAACGCAGAGGAGAGTTCTGATGATTCGCAAGATCGCGCTTTTGGCCACTGCCGGCGTTCTGGCAGCGTCGGTCGCGGCCGCCCAGACGACACCGCCTCCCGGCAACGTAAATCCGGGTTCGATGCAGTCGGGTGCTGAACCGAGCGGCGCCGAAAATCAGCCGCGGAGTACCGGCGGCCAGCGCGGAGGGACAACGGGTTCTGGTATGACCGCTCCCGCGCCGAGCAGCGATACGACCGGTTCGACGCAGGATGGCATCAACGCCAACGTCAAACCGAGCTCCAAGGAATCGGGTGCAGAGCCTGCCGGTGAGCCGGCCCCGAAACCCCGCTAGCGTCTCAAGTCGCTAACGCGATAGTACGATACTCGTGGAGTAAATGAGCGGTCCTGTGGAATTGGTTTTGTCGCCTGCAATTGCGACGAACCGATCCACTGGACCAATCTCGTTTAGATCACGATACGTTGAGACCTCGCAATCAAGGATATCCCGCTCCGCTACCCTTCGTTAAAGAAACACGGTCTAGCTTCCCCCGGTTCGGTTTCACAACCCCTGCGTGGCCGACGATTCCTCACCCCCAAGGAGAACGCATGTCTCTGGTTTCCAAAATCGCGCCGGCGCTATTTGTGTCGGCGCTGTTGATCGTGCCCGCTTCTGCTGCGCCCGTCGGTCCGAATGTGCTGTCGGTCGATTCGTCCGTCGTTCAGGTGAAGAAAGACGGCGATGGCAGAGGGCGCCGTGGCGGTGGCAAACATCATGGTGGCAACAAACATCATGGTGGTGGCAAGCATCATGGTGGCAACAAATGGCATGGTGGCAATAAGTGGCATGGTCATCGCGGTGACAAGTGGCGGGGTCATGGTTATCGTCACGGCCGATGGGTCGCGGGTCATCGCTACAGTTATGCTCCGGTCGGCTGGCGCCGTTATGGTGCGCGTCCATGGGATTGGCAGACACGTGGCTGCATCCTGGTCGGACCGGTATGGTTCTGCCCGTAATCGTCCAAGCAGCGAATGCTGAAAAAGCCCCGGCATAGCCGGGGCTTTTTTGTCTGCGGTGATTTGTGCTTACACCGGCACGCGCACTGTCGCGCGCAAGCCGCCGAGCGGTGAATCGCCAAGCATGATATCGCCGCCATGCGAGCGCGCGATGTCGCGGGCGATGGCAAGGCCAAGACCGGTGCCGCCCTTGTCCTGATTGCGTGCGTTATCGAGGCGCAGGAATGGCTTGAACACTTCTTCGCGCATCGCAGGGGGAATGCCCGGGCCGTCGTCGTCGATTGTGATGGTCAACCAGCGATGATCTCGGCTGCCGGTGATAGCGATGGAGTGTGCATAGCGCGCCGCATTGGTAACGAGATTGGCGAGGCAGCGCTTGAACGCCGCCGATTTCACCGTCACGATCGGCAGGCCGGAAAACTCCACTGTCGCCTTGTGTCCGGTGCGCTCGGCGTCATCCTTCAATTCCTCCAGGAACGCGGCCATGTCGGTCGGCGTCGACTGCTCGCCCATGTCGCCGCGTGCGAAGGAGAGATAAGCCTCGAGCATGCGCTGCATCTCGTCGACGTCTTTCTTCATCGCGTCGAGCTCCGGCGCATCGCCAAGCAAGGCAAGCTCCAGCTTGAAGCGCGTCAGGATCGTGCGCAGGTCGTGCGATACACCCGCGAGCATGGTGGTGCGCTGCTCGATCGCGCGTTCGACGCGCAGCTTCATTTCGATGAAGGCAACGGCTGCGCGCCGCACTTCGCGCGCGCCACGGGGCCGGAAATTCGGCGCCTCGCGGCCTTTGCCGAACGCCTCGGCGGCATCGGCAAGGCGCAGGATCGGCCGGATCTGATTGCGCAGGAAGATGATCGCGACAGTCAGCAGCACCAGCGAGGTGCCGACCATCCAGAACAGGAAGATTTCCGAATTGGACGCGTAAGCGGCGCTGCGGGGAGCGAATACCCGCATCACCGCATTGTCGAGCTTGATGCGGATTTCGACGAGCGAGGAGCGGCCGACGGTGTCGATCCAGAACGGGCGCTTGATCTTGGTCAGCTCCACCGACAATGCCTGATCGAGCAGCGAGAAAAATGGTTTTGGTCCCGGCGGCGGCATTTCCGTTGCCGGCAGGAAATCGACGACAAGGCCGAGCCGTTCCTGCGCGATTTTGCGGATCTGGTTGTTTTGCGGATCTTGCGGATAAAGACGATAGACATCGATCAGCGCTGCGATATCCGACACGACCGATGCCGATAATTTCTGCGTTACCGAATTCCAGTGCCGCTCCATGAACACGAAGGCGACGACCGATTGCAGGATCACCATCGGTGCGATGATGATCAGCAGCGCACGGGCATAAAGCCCGGTCGGCATGAAGCGCTTGAGCGCCTTGCCGAGCCGGTCCCACGCCACGCTGACTCGATTGGCGGCGGAGCGGATCGTGGCAATGCCGACATCGAGACTGGTCACGGCCGTGACCTCACGGAGATACGACGAGGCGATAACCGATACCGCGGACGGTCTGCACGAAAAGCGGATTGGCCGGATCGCGTTCGATCTTGCGGCGCAGCCGGTTCACCTGCACATCGACGGCCCGTTCGTTAGCGGCCGGGTCGTTGCCGGTGAGCGACAAACGTGGCACGGTTTCGCCCGGTGTCGCCGACAGAATGCGCAGCATGTCGCGTTCGCGATCGGTCAGGCGCACCATCTCTTCGCCGCGCCGCAATTCACCGCGTGCGATATGGAAGACAAAGTCGCCAAAGCGCACGGATTCGACCTGTGGTGTCACGACGGGCTGCGCCCGTTTCAGGATATTGCCAATGCGGAGCGACAGTTCACGCGGTTCAAATGGTTTGGCGACATAATCGTCGGCGCCGATCTGCAACCCTTCGATGCGCATGGCGCTTTCGTCGCGGGCTGTCAGCATCAGGATCGGCACCGTTGACGTCTCGCGCAGCGACTTCGCAAGGTCGAACCCGCTTTCGCCCGGCATCATCACGTCGAGGATCAGAAGGTCGAAATGCAGTCCGCCGAGTTTCGCGCGGGCTTCGGCCGCATCGACCGCGGTGGTGACGCGATAGCCTTCGGACGCCAGAAAGCGCGACAAGAGATCGCGAATACGCCGGTCGTCGTCCACCACGAGAAGGTGTGGAGCGTCGTCGGCGGGAATTGCGGGTGCAGCGCCAAGAGCCATGGAATGCCCTCTAGTGTCCTGTTTTCGACGCTTGCACTAGGGCTGACCTTGTCTCAACCGGTCGGCGCGCGCAATGAGCTGCAGCACATGCTCGCGTTCCCGGCCATCGATCATTGCAATCAGAAAGCGGCGGGCCTCCTCGCGCGCGCCGGGTCCGATATCGTCGAGGGCACGCGCGATCCGTTGTGTTTGCAAACCCGCCAGTTTCATGGCCAGCGCTTCGCCCGTCGGCGTGGCATAAAGAAGGCGCTGGCGGCGGTCATTGGCGCCTTCCTTCTGCAGGACATAGCCCTCGTCGACCAGTTGCTTGAGGACACGAGCCAGCGATTGCTTGGTGATATTGAGGATCTCCAGCAGATCCGCCACCTTCATACCCGGATGCCGTGTCACGAAGTGCAGGACGCGGTGGTGGGCACGGCCAAAGCCAAATTCGGCCAGCGCCTCGTCGGCGTCACCCACGAAATCGCGGTAGGCGAAAAACAGCAGCTCGATCAAATCCCAGACCGGTTCGCCGCTGCCACGGGGCGGCGTTGCTTCTGCGGAATGGGTACGGTCGCGGACTTGAGGCACTGGCATGATGGTATGGCACCAAAGGTCAGTTATGTCAGCCATATTGACATATTTCTGGCAGATTGTTACCGAAAGAGCAGCGAGAACGAAATATCCTGCTGGCGATACTGGCAGCGAAATTCGACTGGTTCTGACATCGATTTTTTTACACGAGCCGGTAAAAACCATAATGGGACTTGGCCCGCGACGCAAAATCGGGCTCCGTTGACGGACCCCGCCGCGGCCTAGCTCCCTTCAGGAGGAACGTGATGGCCGTCCCCTTCGACCAATTGCCAGGCATGATCTGGTTCGACGGCAAGCTTGTGCCGGGACCGGAAGCCAAAATCCATGTGCTGACCCATGGGTTGCACTACGCGAGCGCCGTCTTCGAGGGCGAGCGCGCTTATGGCGGCGAAATCTTCAAGTGCACGGAGCATTCCGAGCGGCTGAAGCGGTCGGCCAACATTCTCGATTTCGAGATTCCCTACAGCGTCGCCGAAATCGATGCGGCCAAGCGGCTCGTCATCGAGAAGAATGGCATGAAGGACGCGTACGTGCGCCCGATCGCCTGGCGCGGTTCCGAGCAGCTCGGCGTGTCGGCACAGGGTAACAAGATCCATCTCGCCATCGCGACCTGGCAATGGCCGAGCTATTTCGATCCCGAGCAGCGCCTGAAGGGCATCAAGCTCGATCTTGCCGAGTATCGCCGGCCGGATCCACGCACGGCGCCGTGTCTGGCTAAGGCTGCCGGTCTTTACATGATCTGCACCGTCTCCAAGCACCGCGCCGAACGGCGCGGCTATGCCGATGCGATGATGCTGGATTGGGAGGGCCGTGTTGCCGAATGCACCGGGGCGAATATTTTCTTCGTCAAGGACGGCAAGATCCACACGCCGATCGCCGACTGTTTCCTCGACGGCATCACCCGCAAGACGGTGATCGAGCTTGCCAAGCGCCGTGGGTTCGAGGTGATCGAACGCCGCATCCTGCCGGACGAGCTGACGAGCTTCTCGGAATGCTTCATCACCGGCAGCGCCGCGGAAGTCACCGCGGTGGCAGAGATCGCCGACTGGAAATTCACGCCGGGCACCATCACCAAGCAGTTGATGGACGACTACACGGCCGAAGTGCAGCCGAAATCGCGCGCGGCTTAGCATGATTTAACAAGTGGTCGTCCCCGCTTGCGCGGGACGGCCATAAGCAGCTACTCCGCCGCGTCCTTGTCGCTCCGCACCCATCGCGCTGCTGCGGTGTCGTCAGCATCCTTGGCGACAACCCAATCCTGTCCGTCGGAACGTTCTTCCAGTTTCCAGAACGGCGCGCGGGTTTTCAGGTAGTCCATCAAGTATGATGCGGCCTCAAAGGCGGCGTCCCGGTGGGAGGACGCCGTTGCGACCAGCACAATATTGTCGCCGGGCAGCATGCGCCCATAGCGGTGGATCACGGTGACGCCGAGCAGCGGCCAGCGGACCTGCGCATCGGCGACATGCCGCGCAATCTCCTCTTCCGCCATGCCGGGATAGTGTTCGAGCGTCATCGCGTTAACGCCACGGCCGCCTTCATGGTCGCGGCAGATGCCGGTGAACGTCACGACCGCGCCGATATCCGACCGGCCCTGCGTGAGCTTTGCGCTCTCCACGCCGGCGTCGAAGTCTTCGCTTTGCAGGCGGATCGTCGCGATCATCGTTCGCTCTGCTTATTGCGCTTTACCCGCCGGTCATCGGCGGGAAGAAGGCGATCTCGCGCGCCCCGGCGATGGCGGCGCCCGGTTGCACATGGTTGCGGTCGATCGCGGCGCGGATCACCTTGCGGTTCTCAAACGCATGCGCGTATTCCTCACCGCGTTCGGCGAGCCAGTTCATCAAGTCCGCGACCGTCGCCACGCCCGCCGGAGGGGTGATCTCCTCCTCGGTCTTGCCGATACGCTCGCGGACCCACGCGAAATACAGAAGCTTCAGGCTCATCATTCCTCGATGATATGGCGCAGGCCGGCCCGGAAATAGTCCCAGCCGGTATAAAGCGTCAGCAGCGCCGAAATCCACAACAGTACGATGCCGACCGTTGTCGTAAGAGGTAAGGGGTCTTCGCCGATCTTCCAGCGCCAGTCGAGCATGGCGGAGGGGAGGCTGTAATCCACCGCTTCGCCGCCCAGCAGGAAACCGATGGCGACGAGCTGCAGGGTCGTCTTCCATTTGGCGAGTTGGGTCACCGGCACGCTGACCTGCAATTCGGCGAGATATTCGCGCAGGCCCGACACCAGGATTTCCCGGCACAGGATGATGATGGCGGCGAACAGCGACCAGCCCTTGATGGTTTCATCCGCGGCGAGCATCAGCAGGCAGGCAGAAACGAGAAGCTTGTCGGCAATCGGGTCCAGCATGCGGCCGAGCGCCGATTGCTGGCCCCAGGAGCGCGCCAGATAGCCATCGAAAAAATCGGTGATACCCGCGGCAATGAAGATCACCAGTGCCAGCACGCGCAGCCACAACCCGCCCTGCAGGATGGCCTGCCAATACATGCAGGCCACGACCAGCGGCACAGCCGCGATGCGGCAATAAGTCAGAATATTGGGCAGGGAAAATGCCCGCCCGGCAATGCGCTGCGTGGATACGGAGTCCATCAAGTCACCGAACACTTCCGACCCTGCCGCGTCAACCCGCTCACGCTGGATCGGCCTATTTGTCCCATCCCCCGTGTGAAACAGCGATTTGCCACCGTTATGCCGGCCGTCCGTGGAAATAGTTGTAAATTCTGCGGGCGGTATCGGCATTGATACCTGGAACCTTGGCAAGGTCGGTCAGCGAGGCACGTTCGATCGCTTTCAGCGTACCGAAATGATGAAGCAGCGCGCGTTTGCGCGTTGGGCCGATGCCCGGAATTTCCTGCAACCCACCCTCGCGAATATCGCGCTTGCGTCTTGCGCGATGCGAGCCAATAGCGAAACGGTGGGCCTCATCGCGCAGCCGCTCGACGAAATAGAGCAGGGGATCTCGCGGTGGTAGCCGGAACGGCTCGCGCCCCGGAATGAAGAACATCTCGCGTCCGGCATCGCGGTCGAGGCCCTTGGCAATCGCGACCAGTGGCACATCGGTGACACCGAGCGCGGCCAGTGTTTCGCGTGCTGCGGCAAGCTGGCCTTGACCGCCGTCGATCATGACGAGGTCAGGCCAGGGGGAATCTTCGCTGCGCGGCACTGCGCTCGATCCTGCAGCCAGCGATTCGGCCAGAGCATTGTTGCTTCCGCCATTACGCGGATGCTCGTTGAGCAGACGTTTGAATCGCCGCTCCAGCACCTCACGCATCATGCCGTAGTCATCGCCGGGCGTCAGATCCTCCGAACGGATGTTGAACTTGCGGTATTGGTTTTTCACAAAGCCTTCGGGCCCGGCGACGATCATGCCGCCGACGGCGTTCGAGCCCTGGATGTGGCTGTTGTCGTAGACCTCGATGCGGCGAGGCATGGCCGGAAGCTGGAATGTTTCGGCCAGCGATTTCAGCAAAATCTGCTGCGACGATGTTTCGGCAAGCTTGCGCGCCAGCGCCTCCCGCGCATTGGCGAGCGCGTGATCCATCACATCGCGTTTCTCGCCGCGCTTCGGTTTCTGGATCTCGACGTTGTAACCGCTCTTGGTCGACAGCGCTTTCGCCAGCAATTCGCGTTCGGACAATTCCTCCGAGACAAGGATGGTCCGCGGCACCGGTTTGTCATCGTAGAATTGCGCGATGAACGAGTTGAGCACTTCGTCCGGTGCGACGCCGCGATCGGCTTTCGGGAAGTAAGCGCGGTTGCCCCAGTTTTGTCCCGTGCGGAAGAAGAAGACCTGCACGCAATTGTACCCGCCGGCATGATGGATGGCGAACACGTCGGCATCCTCGACACCGCGCAGATTGACGCCCTGCTGCGACTGAATCGCCGACAAGGCCGCAAGGCGGTCGCGATAGATCGCGGCGCGCTCGAAATCGAGCGCATTCGACGATTTTTCCATTTCCGCCGCAAGCATTCCCTTCACCGCCGAACTCTTGCCGGAGAGGAATTCGCGCGCCTCGCGAACGAGCTCAGCGTAATCCTCCGGCGAGATCTCGCCGGTGCAGGGGCCGGAACAGCGCTTGATCTGATGCAACAGGCACGGCCGTGTGCGGCTTTCGAACACCGCATCGGAACAGGAGCGGATCAGGAATGCGCGTTGCAGCGCCGTGATCGTGCGGTTCACTGCCCAGACGGACGCGAACGGTCCGTAATAATCACCCACATGCGTGCGCGCGCCGCGGTGCTTGAGGATTTGCGGTGCCGGATGATCCCTGGTGATGACAATATAAGGAAACGACTTGTCGTCGCGCATCAGCACGTTGAAACGCGGCCGCAAACGCTTGATCAGGTTAGCTTCCAGCAACAGCGCTTCGGTTTCCGTGCGCGTCGAGACGAATTCGAGTGACGCCGTCGCGGCGATCATTCGCGCGATGCGCGTGTCATGTCCGGTCGGCCGCACATAGGAGGCCAGGCGCTTCTTGATGCTTTTGGCCTTGCCGACATAGAGCACGTCGCCGGCGGCATCGAGCATGCGGTAGACGCCCGCAGATGACGGCGCGTGCTTCAGATAGGAGGCAATGACCGTGCGGCCTGCGCCGGGCGAGGCAGAGTTGTCCGCCGTGCCCTCAAGCTCAGGCAGCGGCAGGCTCTGGTCCTCGTCCTCATCGGCGAGTTCGAGCTCAGGCTCGATATCGGTTTTCCGGCCATTCATGGGATGGCGCTAAATTGTCCATGACGGCTGCACCGCGCAAGCCTGTAAAAGATCGAAGGTTTGCCACGTTTCCGACCACGACAGCGGCTGAAGTATAGTCAACGTATTATTAAGTGGAACCAGCATATTTTAAGAGATTGTTAGTAATGCGCTTGGTAATCGTAAACGATTCATAATCGCTTAACTTAAAGATTGCGATAAATCCCACGCAGTTAATGCGGGATTTCGACCGCTGAGCGCCAAAAAATCGGCGCGAACCCGCACTCAAAGGTCGAAGCGTGGAGAGTAAAATGAAGAAGACGCTGCTCGGAGCCATCCTTGCTATTCTCTTGGCCGCCGCGCCCGGCCAAGCCAATGCCGCCGACCTGCAGCCCGGTTATCAGACCTATGCCCCGCCGCCGCCGGCCTTCCGGTGGACCGGCCCCTATCTCGGCGCCAACATCGGTTATCTCGGCGGCAGCATGTCCAACAATCCGACCGAGCCGTCCGGCGTCGTCGGCGGTCTGCAAGCGGGCTGGAACTGGCAGAACGGCAACTTCGTTTTCGGCGGTGAAGCCGATATCAATCTCTCTGGCGCTGAAGACGTCTTTGCGCCGTGGAAATTCTCAAATCCGTGGTTTGGCACCGTGCGCGGCCGCCTGGGCCTCGCCTACAATAACATTCTGTTCTACGGCACCGGCGGTCTCGCGTTCGGCGGCTTCGAGGCTGAGACCTTCGGCATGTCGGAAAGCAAGACGCATCTCGGCTGGACGGTCGGCGCTGGCGTCGAGTTCGCCCTGAACCCGGCCTGGTCGGCGAAGATCGAATACCTCTATCTCAATTACGCCGACCGCGCCTATTCGCTCACCGGCACCGACAATGGCTTCGATGGCAATCTCGTCCGCTTCGGTGTGAATTATCGGTTCTGAGAACCAGGCTCCGCGATCGTCCTGGATCAGGGAACAAAACCCCGGCGACATCGCCGGGGTTTTTCATTTCAGGTATGTCAGGGCTCGACCTTCGTCGCCGCAAAGGCTGGCACCTGCGCCGCAAAGCGATCGAGCCAGGCGACCAGTTTCGGATACGACTCGCGCCACACGCCTTTGAACCGCAGGTCCTGATAGCCAAGCGCGCAAGCCAGGGTGATTTGACCGACATTCGGCATTGGATCGAGTGCGGGCGGTGCGGCTTCGAGCGATGCGAAGGCGCGTGTGACTTTTTCGCTCTGGTAATCGAGCCACGGCTGATGATGGATCGCCTCCGGCCGGTACCGCACTTCGTAGACGCGCAGGATCGAGGCATCCATGATGCCATCGCACAGCGCCTGCAAACGCAAGGCGGCGAAGCGTGCCTCCGTATCGCGCGGGATGATGCGGCCGCCGCCGGCGAGATGATCGAGATATTCGACGATGACGCGAGAGTCGAACAGCGTCTCGCCGTTATCCAGAATGAGCGTCGGAATTTTTCCGAGCGGATTTTGCCGGCGAAGAATATCCGATGCATCGTTGGTGTCGGCCGGGACGATCTGGATGCGGTCCGACAACCCGAGCAGGCTGGCGGCGATCTTGACCTTTCGCCCGAATGGCGAAGGTGGCAGCGAACGAAGGATCATGGATGATATTCCGGGGGCTGATTCACGCTGCGTTGTATCAGACGCAGGGCATGGTTTTGCAATGCATAGCGCTACGGAATCTATCGGCGCTACCGGGGTGCGAAGCCGGAACGACAGTCTGCTTCGGGATCTTTACAAAAAAAGTTCTCAGGAGGTGCGGTGGCGATGGCTGCCGCACTGAGGTACGCAAGGCCTGCAGTCTTGACCGGACGCCTCGTGTTTAGCCGGTGATCACGAGGTTGACGGCCTTCGGTCCCTTGCCCTTTTTGTCGGGTTCGACGTCGAAGTTGATCCGTTGTCCTTCTGTCAGAGACTTCAGCCCGGCTTGTTCCACGGCGGTGATGTGAACAAACACATCACGGCCACCGTCATCCGGTTTGATAAAGCCATAACCACGCTCGCCATTAAAGAACTTGACGGTTCCCGTTTGAGCCATCGGGGAACTCCTTTCCCGCATTTGCTAAGCCGCCGTCCCCCACGGCGCGGCGGCTCGGCCGGACATTCACACACGGGGAAAGCGTCAGCCTTTCATGGGGCCTCGGTCACTCCGCCGGCCCCCCTAAGAGGGCGGAACGTCAAAGCCAGTTCGCAAGTAAAGACCAATGCCGGGCGGCTGAAAAGGGAAATACAGCAGAAAAGCGGCTTTAAGTTGCAGGAACCGGGCCGACGCGAAGGGTGGCTTTGTCGCCCGGCCAGAATATTTCGGCCAAGGCAGGCAGCAAAATTTTCGCTTCTTCTGCCAAAGTCCAGGGCGGGTTGATGACCATCAAACCTGTACCGCGCAGTTTACCGTCAGCGACGCCATCGCGAACGAGCTCGATACGCAACAGGTTGGCGATGCCGCTTTTCTCAAGCGTCCGGATGAAAGCTGCGATCTCGCGCAAATCCTTGATCGGATACCAGGCAAGAAAAATGCCGGTGCTCCATTTGCGGTGGGCCGCCGCGAGCGCGCCCGCCAACCGTTTGAGTTCGTCGCGTTCTTCGTAAGGCGGATCGATCAGGACAAGGCCGCGCTTTTCCTTCGGCGGGATATAGGCGTTGAGCGCAGTCCAACCGTCGATGGTCACGGCCTTGGCGAGCAGATCGTTGCGCAGATGGCGGGCGAGCGCCTGCGCCGCGCCACTCTCAAGCTCGCAGGCGATCAGCCGATCCTGCGGCCGCAGCCAGTGACGGACCAGAAGCGGTGAGCCGGGATAGATCGCAAGTCTCCCGTCCGGATTGAAGGCTGCGATCGCATTGCGATAGGGCGCCAGCAATTGCGCAACAATGGGAGTGAATTGGTGCGTCCAAATGCGGCCGATGCCGTCCTGCCATTCTCCGCCGCGGATCGCTTCATTGCCTTGCAGATTATAGCGGCCCGCTCCGGCATGTGTGTCGATCACGCGGAAGGCGGCATCCTTTTTCTGCAAATACAGGATGATGCGGGCCAGGATGGCGTGCTTGACGACATCGGCAAAATTACCCGCATGGAAGGCGTGTCGATAATTCATTGCGACCGATAACGGCCACGAAATTTATTCGCAACTCGTGTCCTGTCTCCAACGCTTCGTAGTCCTTGCAGCGACTTCTTGAGCGAAGCGTTGGAGACAAAGGACACTAGCAACTTTTTGATTCCAGTGCGGTTTTGTTTCTGACGTTTCGATGGAAGAGATGACCGCGAGGGTGATCGGAACGTCAGAAACACTGCACTAGCAGCGCCTCAGCCGCCACGCACCGGCGGCATGACCACCTTTTCACGGCGGCACGACCGGCGGTTGATTTCCGCGCAATCACGGAATTGCAGATCCTTGGACATGCAGATCCGGACTTCGCGGAGGCGATGCCGGTCGCATGTGACGGCAATTCCGTCGCGGGAAAGGCCTGGATTGGCATCGGCAAAGGCCTGTTCGACATCGTCCGGCGCGACCATCTTGTAGCCGGTGAGGTCGTGGAATTGCTCTGGAATTTTCACGGTCTCGCGCGCCTTGCGCACCAGGTCGAAATATTCCTGACCATCGAGGCCGGAGCAGGTGCCGTGCTTATCCCATTCATTGAACACCAGACGCGGGCTCGGCATCAGGTCGAGCATGGAATTGACGATGTTACGATTGAGGCGCGGCGCCGGCACCTGGCACTCGCGCGGAAAGCCGCGTTCATATTGCGGCCAGAGCCCATGGACGACGAACGAATAGGGGCGCTCACCACATTGCTGCTGATTTGAGCGGCCGCCATTCCGCTCGCGTGAAGATTCGCAGAAGGTGGGCGACCAGGACAGAGCGAGCACATAGAAATCGAATTGGCCGGGCTCCTGCCGACGGCTCTCGCGCCGGAAGCGGTCCTGCTGGAACTGGGTGAAGCGTTCCGGTGCCGAAACCTCACCAGCAGCGGCCCCTGGCTGCGCGTCCTGCGCGGACGCTGCAATGATGAGGATGAAAACGAACGCCAGGACAATGCCGACGCGGTAAGCAACTGCGACCATTGAAGCCCCCAGTACAAACGCCCGATACAAATTCGCGCAACCGTTCACCTCCACACGCTAGCGGGGCGCGCGGAACATTTCAAGAACAAAACAAAAATCGATCGGAGGGTATCCTAACGGCGTGTCCTTAACGCCGAATCATCAGATGGGTGGCCGCTAAGGCCGCATCATCCGGCAGGCAGGATTGTTGGCCCAGTTCCGGTCCAGCCCGACGACGCACCATTCCACATCCCAGGTTGCGCCGATCATGCCGAAATCCTCGCCGATCAGGTAGTGCACGGGCCGCCAGACGCCATCAGACAGCAAGGCCCGGCCTGAGCAGAAACGCCGCGGAATCGTGTCGGGATTCCACGAACGATTCCCGGTTTCGCGGACGGCGTCGAAATTTACGATCGTCAGGCCGGAATTCCAGAAACGGTATTCCTTGCCCGCGAAGCGGGATGCGATCTCTGCAAGGGCCATGGTGTTATCGCATTCCGGCAACTTGCCGGAATAACGGGGGCCGCTGAGCCAGAAATTCTTTTCGAGCCAATTGGCGGCCTGGGCGGGAGCTTGCGGCAAAGCCGACAGCATCGTTCCTAATGCGGCAATGACGAAAAGGCGACGTTTCATCGACATGGAGACCCCCATCCCCGGATTGTGCGGACGGTGCCGCTCCGCACGGTTCCGGTCAAGAGGTTCCGCGCTTCATCGAGGCCCGAACACACAAATCGTTGCCATGTGTGGCATCGACGCTCGCCAAAACGGCGTCTCCCGAGCCCCGCGGAACGAATCTGATCCGGGTTCGGTTGTCGTCCGTCAGGAGAGCCGAATGAAGACCGATCTGCGCCGCATGTTGATAGGGCGCGCCTGCATGGTGGGAACTGCGGCCATTCTGCTGCTTCATCCTATGGCTGCGCTGGCACAGGATAACGCGAAAGACCTTCCACGGCTTGAACTGACGGACGCGCAGAAACAGGCAATCTTGATCAGCGTGACCAACCAGAATTTCAAAAACGAGGCGCCGCCAAATTTTCAACCGGTGGTCGGCGCGGTGGTGCCGGAAAATGTCGTCCTGGAAGACATGCCGAAAACGATTATCGAGCTGGCGCCCAAGGTCGAAGCCTTCCGCCTGGCACGGGTGATCAATCAGGTCGTTATTGTCGATCCGCGGACACGCAGGGTTGTCGACGTCATTGCCAAAAGACCGTGATCACTGGTTCGACTTGCAGCCTCGGCGGAACGGCTTTGCAAACGATGCATTGTTCCTTGTGAATGAGCAACGCGTCTCGCAATGATTGCGAGGAGGATTCGATCATGAGCAAGTTCTCACATGTCCGCTGTGCCTTGCTTGCCGTCATGGCCATTCTGGCGATGACAAGTTTGGCCGCCGCTCAGGATACTGGACCCATCAAGCCGAGCCCGGCCGAGGCTGGTGCCGATCCCACGATGGCAAAGCCAGAGGGCTCCACGATCCCGGCGCTTGCTGGACCGCAAGCTGACAATCCGGAATCAACTGTTGGGCTTGCACCGCCCGAGCAGCCGATCAACAACGAGAAACCGAATGCCGCGGGTCAGGTCGTGCCGTCTTCACAGGAAACGGCGGCGCATAACGAGGCGATTTTTCGGCACGACCAACAGCCCATATTGAGCCATACATTCAATTTTACGGCCGAACAAAAACAGGCGATTGTCAATGCGATCGCGCAAGACAAAGACCCTAACGCCACCAAGGCTCCATTTGAAATTTCGGAAGCCATCGTGTTGCCGGCAACAGTCAAGCTCAATCCAATGCCGGACAGCATCGTCGCCGAAATGCCATGGATGAAGCCGTATCGTTACGTAAAGTTCGGCGAAAAGATTGTGATTGTTGATGCCAATTTGCGGTATGTCGCGGCAATTATCGAATAATTAAATCGCGCTATCGTAGCTGAAACGGTGACCGCACATCGTCGCCGTTTGGTGCTTGCGAACATCTCGCGATGTCAGTAAGTCCCCCAGCAAAACGGCACCGCTCCGCGGGCAAAATAACGGACGAAGGTTATGACCAATAAGAACGGTCTTCGGCTCCTCGGGTGGGCCTATGGGGTCTTGTATAGGGGGGCATTGAAGTGTCCTTTGTGCACTGCTTGTGATGGATCTTCAAGAGATCTTATTTAGTCCGCCCCGGTTTTCGGTCGTTCCGCAGCCAGTCGTCTCATTTTTGCAATGGCGGGTGATTTCACTGCATTGAATGGCTTTTCAGAGGGAGAGGACAGTATCTCGTCCTGCAACATCATCATCAAAAGCTGATGTTTGATGAATCGTGTCGAAGGCAATTTCAATTTACGTCCAAAACGCAAGATGATCATCGGTGATCCTCACACTAATATGGGGTCGGGACGTGAGAATTGCGATGAGTGCTGAGGCTAGGGGAATCAAATCAAAAGCCGTGAAAAACGAGCGGGGTCACACCACATGTAGTGAAGTGTTAGCGCGGCGCAGGTGGCGCTGGCATCCAGTGCGTCACGTAATCCGGATCAATCTGTTTCCTTTCACCCTTCTCCGTGTGATGAAACCATCTTCCGTCGTTTCGCCAGCAGTCGATGGTGCGGAAAGCGCTTCTTCGAGAAGAACGATTACGACGCCTATTCGGTCAACAGTATCACCGGCAAGAAGAGCGCTGATTGCGCGATCGACACCCAGTTTGGCGGCTGCCACGGCAAGATCGGGAATTGCCTGCCGATTACGCAGGGTGGAATTACACATTTCGGCTCTACCGTCCTCGAGCCGTGAACGGCAAGTAGAAGATGCCGAGGCGCAGCCTGCATCGTAGAAGGCATCAGCCTCGTCCGTTTATGCGCCCTATAAGGGAGTGTGCAGGAAGATTCGCTGGGTGCGCTGATGACGCTCAGCGTGTAAGCTCAGATGCCGATTGAGCGTGTGGAACGTTTCTCACGCCACCGCGTTGTTACTGTATCTCTGTCTGTAGTGAAATCGGAGTAACGCTGGCAGAAGACACTTTAGCGGTCCTCGGGCCGATAATAAGGTCTACCCAGGAGCCCGGTCGTTGGGATGGCCGGGCTTTCTGCATTCCGATCTGCTGACGGCGTGAAGCGGACATTCAGCGAGCCTCGCTTACAGAACTGTGAGCGTTACAGTCATCCCCAAACGCATTCGTGGGAAATCGGTAGAACAAGCTGTTCGAGTGCGTGTGGTGTCCATATCCGACTGGCAAGGGACCGACGGACGCTGACTTACTTGTAATTCGCGTTGGCTCTTCCGGTTCATTTCAAGAGAGCGACACTCTCCTTTAATACCTGCAGCTGCCGCTCAACATCAGAACACGGATGCCAGGTTGCGCGAAGCTGATCGGTTGTGTGCTGCTGACGTAGGATCTCGGCGTCTAATGCCGCGATGTGTTGACGAGTGCTTTCGGAGTGGTTTGGCATGACCGCTCTCCGCGGGATGCTCAGGCGGGAGTGCTTATGGTCTCTCAGCCACCGGCGCCTACAGGATCGGATCGCTGCTGGTGACGGGGCAGGTTGAGCCAACACTCGGCGGTTCGCGGATGCCGATTCAGCGCTACGCGCAAATCGCCGATGCGTGCTAAATGAAGATTGAAGGGCCAGCGAAGATAGCAAATGTGGTCGATGAATGCTCAGAATTTGATCGAGGAAGATCCATGCCTGGCGGCCTATCGTTGAAGTTGCTATATTGGAATGCGGGGCTCGTAAACGGAGGCTCCGATGCCCAGACAGGCTGACGATTACCGCGACCGCGCTGAAGACGCGCGAGCCCGCTCGAAAACAGCACATTCTCACGACGAAGGTCGCCTGCAGTTAAAGCGCCAGAAAGCGCTCAACGATCTAGCCGATATTGAAGACTGGCTTGACGGCGAAGGACGGAAGCGATTTCAACCGCCGGCGCGGGATTTAACTATCGATACAACTTCAGATCCAACAGTTAGCTGGATATAGCGCTGGGAAAATGAGGGCGGGGCAAGTGCGTAGCAACTGGTGCTGTTTATTTGGCCTGTGTCGGTAAGGAACATTGCTCGCTCTCAATTCTTATGGCCGTCTCCGACGGCAGGGAAATCGGAGTAGTGCCGTTAAGCGAGGCTCCGCTGAGGGCGATCTACTTCTTGGGATCTGGTGGCGACACGATCGTTTCCGAAGAACCGCTGTTCGCCCGTAAAACTGGCGAGCTCCGTGAGAACTCTGGCATGACCCTTGTCGAATTTACGGCCTTCCTTCGCGACGACCCAAAGGGTGCCTAGGTCCTTGCGCCCACATAAAGCGGAACGAGAAGACCTCAGGCACTGTAATGTTAGCCTCACGAATCCACTCATAGACCCTCTCAGGTCGCTCCATCAGGATGGCGTTGCGATTGTCGAGGCAAACGCCGCAAGGACTATGATCGCGCGGCGTAGTTGCGCCCTCAAAAACTGCCAACTTTCCCTGTAGCGCAAGCCAACGAAACACGGTCCCGTCGAGAACGCTGACACCTGCGGAATCGGCGTCGCAAATCTCCGGCGCCAGTTGAATCAGACGGGGTAAAACGTCCGAATGGTGGTTAGCCATAAGGCCTGCGAGGTCTTGAAGTGAGCTTTTCCCGAAAGTAATCGGGCGCGGAGGAGGCCTCCGCTCAAGCTGGTTTGTGATAAAAACCTCCGCAATGGCGGCAGGCATGTCCGTACGGGCCATTTGGTAACTCTAGCCGCAATCCAGCGCCTGTTGCACCTGCTTTTCAGTTCATCCGCCGCGTAGGACTTCGGCAAAAACGCGGCGCGCCTTTGGAGGTTTCGCCGCCCACGACTAAGGCGCGACTGGCACACCGGTTGGTCGCGCCATACGACGCATTATACGACCCATGGTTCCAATGGGATGCCGATTGATCTGAGGAAAAGGTTCCCGCGCTTTCTCCGATTAAGCACCGGAGACCCCCACGGTGTCGATTTTCCACGATCACTGGAAACGTCTCACGATCTCGGACCGAGTGTCTGGTGCCGCACGTCCAAGACCTTGTCGGGTCCCGCTGGCGGCGCATGAAAGCAGTCCGACATCGGCCACCTTGAAAGAATGCCCTCGGCTCAAACGCGTTTCGACGCTCGCTTCTTCCCCTTCTTGGGAGTCGGGGTCTCTTTCGCGGCCAGAGCCGCGGCTTAGGCGAAGTGGACGAGATTGAGCGCTGGCAGGGGGCCGCCGGGAAACTGCACGAGGCGAGCCCCAATGGCGAGCGGGCCGAGATCGATACCGGAGAAGCCCAGCCGATCGATGAGCGCGCGGACCTCGGCCTTGGCCGCCGCATCATCGCCTGAGTAGAACAGCACCCGGCGACCGCCCTCGGCACGTGGATCGCCGGAAAGCAGATGCGGCTGAAGGTGATTGAAGGCCTTCACAACGCGTGCGCCGGGCACAAGACCGCCGAACACTTCGCTCGAGGTACGCCCGCTGAGCTCCGCAGGTTTGAACAGCGGACCTTCAATCGAGTTGTTCGCGTCGATGACAATCCGGCCGGCGAAATCCGGCAGGCCCGCGAGCGCGCCCGGGAGCTTCGACCAATTGATAGCAACGAGAACGATGTCCTTGGACGCCACTTCTTCGCGCGCGCCGGCGGTGATGCCTGGGCCAAGTTCGCGAACGAGTGCCGCGAGTGTTTCCGGGCCGCGGCTGTTGACGATGGTGGCGCCGATGCCGTTCTTTGCAAGCGCGCTGGCGAACGCCTGACCGATATTGCCTGCGCCGAGAATGCCGATGCTTTTCATGATACGTATCCTTTGTTTTGCGTTGGAGTTCGATTGGATCAGGCGGTAAGGCCACCGTCGGCGACGATGTCGGCGCCGGTGACGAACGCGGCCTCGGGGCTTGCGAGGAAGGCGACGACACTCGCAATCTCATGCGGCTGGCCGTAACGGCCAATGGCCATGCCGGGGCCAACGATCTTGGAAACCGGGCCGCCGTCCGGGTTCATGTCGGTATCGGTCGGACCGGGGTGCACCGTGTTGACGGTGATGCCGCGCGGGCCGAGATCACGCACGAGGCTGCGGTTGAAGCCGGTGATCGCTCCCTTGGTGAGCGTATAGAGAGAGGCCTGCGGGAAGGCGGCGTAGCGTGTCATGGACGAGCCGATGTGGATGATGCGCCCACCGGCCTTCATATGACGGACAGCTTCTTGCGTCGCGACGAATACGCCCGTCACGTTGACGGCGATCATGCGCTCGTAGGTCTCGAACGGGATCTCGTCGATCGGTCCCCCGAGACCAAGCCCGGCGTTGTTCACGAGAATGTCGATCGTGCCGAACGTCTCGACTGTCTTGCGTATGGCCGCGCGCACGGCCTCCGGATTGCCGGCGTCGGCTTCGATGGCGACGGCACGGCCGCCAGCTGCAGCGATCGCGGCAACGATCTGCTCGGCTTTCTCCGGCGAGGCGCTGTAGGTGAGTGCAACAGCAGCACCATCGGCTGCGAGACGCTTGGCGATGGCGGCGCCGATCGAGCGCGAGCCGCCGGTCACGAGGGCGACTTTGCCGGCGAGGGATTGGGAGGTGTTGGACATGGCATATCCTTTCAGTGTCGAGTTGGTGGTTGGGGAGGTCCGCTGCGTGCCTCAGCGCTCACCGCGAAGTTGCGCCAGGAGCCCGGCGCCGTCTGCGACGGTCCAGTGGTCGGTGATCTGCCCGTTGCATGATGTCCATCACCGAGAAGCGGGTGACGCGCCTGGTCGGTGCGATGCCGAGGAAAGAGCCGAGATGCGTGCCGTGATGGGTCTTGTGCGTGTGGACGAGATCGCCTTCGGCAATCTGGTGATGAACCTCAGCGCGCCAGTAAGGCACGGCGGCCCATAGCCGCTGTTCCAAGGCTGAAATCGTGTGCTGTGAGGGCCATGTGCTTCGCTCCAAGTTGTCCTGGAACGAAGATGCTCCGAACACGATCATGGCAGCTTCACGCCGCCCTTCAGCGCGATCTGTTCGGTGATCGCCCAGAGCTTTGCCGCGTCGATGGGATCGAGCGACAGCGGCTCGGGATGATAGCGCTTGGGATTGCGCAGGACTGCGCCGTTGGCATCTGCGGCCGAGGCTTCCGTCAGGAGCTTTACCCAGCCTTGCGGCGGCCGAGTTCGATCGCAGTCGCCCGGCCGATGCCGCTCGAACCGCCGAAGAAGACGAAGTTGGCATTTTCAACTGAACGCTCGGTCATGGTGATGCTCAATATCCGGTTCAGAGCAACACGAGCGGATTGAAGGGCTCGGCCGGGGCGAACTCGTTCTTCCAGGCGCGTTTGTGGATGTCCCAGGGCGACGCGCCGGCGTTGCGGGCCTCGATCATCTTGTCGGGATCAACATCGACACCGAGCGGCTTGCGGACGAAATCGGGCGAGTTCTGCATGTGCTCGGATCGAGGACCAGTTGTCGCGGTAATCGCCGAAATTACTGACGCCGAGCTCGACATTGTTGCGGTCAGGATCGTCGTAATAGAAGGCGGTCTGCGCGCCTTCATTGACCGCCAGCACCGGCACGATGCCGAGCGCCTTCAGCCGGGCATAGGTGCCAAGCAGGTCGTCGAGCGTGCGATACTCGAAGGCGATGTGCTGAAGCCGCGTGTGCTTTGACCGGTCTTTGTCGAATTCGAGGCCGGGAATTTCAACCACGGCGATCCGGTGATTGGCGGCATCATTGCTGAACCAGCCGGCCCGGACCTTGAAGCCGCTCTCCGGCGCACCGATTGGATTGCCGGACAGATAGACCAGCCGTGTGCAGAGCACCACACGATACCATTCCGCCAGACGGTCGAGATTGGCTGTCGTCAGACCGATGTGCTGCAGCCTGGGATGGATGATGGCTTCGTCATTCAGCATGGTTGACCAGCCCCCAGTTGGTGGTCCGATCTGAATGTTAGTTTATAGATTTCATTTTGACCATCTGATGTGGGGCTGACTAGGCGAAGACCTCCGGTGCCGGCGGTCGATATCCGAGCGAAGAATGCGGGGGCGCGGGCTGGATCACCTTCGATCCGACGAAACGCAGCGTCGGCGGCGTCAATCTGATTCCCATCGCAGTGGGACGAGACATCCGGCAGGTGACTCCCGTAGCCGGCAGCTTCGTGGGGATGAGCGATGCCTTCCTTGGCATGGCGGTCGAAATTCGTGTCATTTCGATGAGGCATCAGGCGACGTTCCGCCGATCAGAACAAGAATGGAAATTGTCGTGAGGCCGCACAGCAGGCAGCTGGCGTATTATTGCCTGCGAGACGATGTCAGCCAGATCAAAGCCAGGAAGCCGGCCGCCGCTGAGACGATCGAAGCGCCCATGACGCCAAGCTTGACGGAGTCCAGAAGGGCGGAGTCGAAAGCCAGTTCGGCAATGAACAACGCCATGGTGAAACCGATGCCGGTCAACAGGCTCCCGGCCGCTAACAGGCTCCACGGCAGCTCGTCCGGAAGGAGTCCTACGCGCAGCTTCACGGCCAGGACGCTGAACAGCACGACCCCGACGGGCTTGCCGACGACGAAGGCAGCGAAGATGGCCGTGATAAGAGTGTGGTCGAAACTCGCCGCCGCTATCGGGACGCTCGCGTTCGCGAGGGCGAAGAGCGGCATGATCATGAACGCCACCCAGGGATGGAGAGCGAATTCAAGGCGTTCGATCGGGGACAAGGCCTCGCGGGCAGCAACGCCGGCCTGACGGAGGTCGCGGCGCGCCGCCTTGTCGCCGCTCCAGTGGTCACCGGGAGGATAGGCGATCACCCGGTCAAATATGGCATGTAGACGCCTGTCGCTCACCCAGCTTCGCGCCGGGGTCATCAATCCGAGAATCACGCCCGCAAGTGTCGCGTGGATGCCCGATGCGTCGAGCGCCAGCCAGATGCCGCCGCCGACGGCGAAATAGACGGGAATGCTGCGGATGCCCAGCCGCGCGATCCCGGCCACGACGGCAAGCCCGAGACTAACCAGGCCGATCGCGATCCAGTTCAAGCTTCCGCCATAGCCGATCGCGACGACCAGAATGGCGCCGATGTCGTCGAAGATCGCGAGAGAGAGCAGGAACAGCCGCAAGCTCTGCGGAACGCGAGACCCCAGGATAGCGAGGCACCCGATGACGAAGGCGGTATCGGTGGACATGACGGTGCCCCAGCCGCTCGCTCCCGGCCCGCCGCCGACCAGCAGCAGAAACAGCCCAGCCGGTACCACCATTCCCCCAAGAGCGGCGGCCACGGGCAGCACGGCCATCCGCGGATTGCGCAACTCTCCCAGCACCAGCTCGCGCTTCAACTCGAGGGCGATGACGAAAAAAAAGAGCGTCATCAGCCCATCGTTGATCCAATGTTTCAGCGAACGGGAGAATTCCAATTCGCCAAGGGTGAATCCCGCGGGCATTTCCCAGAAGGCGAGGAATTGTACGGACCATGTCGTATTGGAGATAAGAAGCGCGAGGAGCGCGCTGAGCAACAGGACGATGCCGGCCATCGCCTCGATGCGCAGAAACCGTATAAACGGTCTCGCAACCCGGTCTGCCGGCTCGCTAGGAAGTTGCGCGAGTCCGTCACTCATTCCACAAACTTTCGTTCTATCTGCCGGCGGCAATTGCCAAACGTCCGACTCTGGTCGGATACCAGCCGGGGAGATAGGTGCGCGCGTCGCCGCAGCGCCTACCGGGCGCCGGAAGCGCCCTTGTGATCATGCAGGAAGCGCGCGATTCGAGAGCTCAGTTCTGCGGGATCATAGGCTTTGTCGGCAGTCGCTCGCTGAAAGATGATCCGCTGAATATCGGTCGGCAGATCATGCCACGCTCCAACCAAGGCGGCGCCGAGAGATTCCAAAAGGCGGCGCTCCGTCTCCGGCAAGCCGCCCACATCGTAGCGCAAGGGCGACGGCACGGCTGGCGCCCCGCCTTCGTCGTCCCAACGGCCGAGATCTTTAGTCATCTGGTTTGCGGCTTTCGCGCGTTGCGACTGCTTCTTCGCCATTGCGGTACTATCGACAGGTTTCAGTGCAAATTCAGCCAGCGCAAAACACGTCCCTAACCGGTGTGCGAAACGGCGCGGATGGTCGCGTCCTCCGGGAAATGCTGATCAACCGCTCCAAAGTCGAAGGCGGGCGCATTGGCAAGTTGTGCTTCTGTAAGGTCAGTCATGATCCTCCCCTCGCTGCCAACCTTGATTTGATTAACCGGCACGGCAACCAGTTTCCGCCCGATCCCAAGGAAGCCACCAAGGGAAAGGATAAATGCTGTCGACGTGGCGTGATCAAGCTCAACCAAAACATCTTTGATTTGGCCTATGGTCGCGTCGCCCTTGTAGACATCGCTGCCGATCAACTTGCTGGCCCTCGCGCTCCCGGCCAAGGCGGCATCGTCGATACCTGCGATCGGCGTCGTCGGTGGGTTTTCATGATCCGAACGGATTTTCCGAGAATCGGTATCTAGGGTGTTGTTGGTTATAATTTCCGTCATGATCCCCTCCTGGGAACTATGTAATGAGGCGCGAGGCAACAGTGCTTCGCAAAGTCTCGCGATCCTTCGATCGCTGGTGAAGTCTCCAACGTATTGAGCTATTGGGTCATTAACCCTGCATTCGCGGAGCTTGAAATCACCTGCCGAACCAGCGTCCACGGCCGTACCAACCGCCGCCGCCAAGTAGCAGAAGGACAACTACAATGATGAGAAGAGTGGTGATATCCATGATAATTATGTCCTTGTGGCATTGCCTTTACGCATTTCCTGCGCCGTGTGATGCACTCCAACCTTAACCAACGTTCGGCACACCTCTTCGTTCCATCGCTCAGCGCACGGGCGAGTCACGGCTCCCCAACCGCACGATTCACCAGAAATCAAAGCGCGATGCGGCGAGGAGACAGATGCCATCTCGCGAAACGAGACAAGCTTGTGCCGGCCCTCATCCCAAAGAACCTTGCGGACACAGCGAAGGCCCTGGAACAGTGTCAGCCGCCCGACGGCAGCAAGCTGCGGATGATCCCGCAACACCTGTGGCAGCCGATAATAGGGAATCCGGCTGCACAAGTGATAGACGTGGTGCACGCCGATATTGGCGGTAAACCAGCGCAGGACGATTGGCAGGTCAGCGAGCTGCCGTGCAGCCCGGCTTCGTGAAAATTCCAACCCTCGTCATGGGCCAGAATGTATCCTCGAACTGGCGCTGGACATACCAATCGAGGCGGAGATAAGCGTGATCGGCAACTGCACAAGCAGGAATGGACCAACGCCAGCCAGCCAGATCAGCGCTGCAACCAGGACCGCGATTGCAAGATTCGTCGCCATCGCGCTTAGCCACGGCTGCCAGCCACTGCGCATCAGTCCCATCGGCAGCCGATGCCGAAAGATAAACAGATACGCCGGCCCAACGCCGAACATAACGATCGGATGCCGGTACAAGCGGTATAAGAGCCAACGTCTTGGGCAGCGCCAGGAACTCGCGCACGGTCAGTGTATCGATGTCGCCGATTCCACGCCGATCGAGATTGCCCGAGCCTGCATGGTGCAAGCGTGGGCGCGCCGCCAGAAATCGTGCGGCGTCAATGTCAGTACGCCGATGACTCGTCCGACCCAGTCGTTCACGAGACGATGCCTCGCTTGCAGAACGGCGATCTGTATAAAATAACTCAGCAACGTGCGAAAATTTCAGGTCAACATCAAGATTGCGCCGCCGACCCGGCATCGAAGATGCTCCCGCATTCCTAGACGCCGAGCACGACTTTTTAGCTCTCTTCGGCATCATAGATGGCTACTTTGACGATTGGGTGCGCCGCCTTGATCGAAGCCGCGGCTTTCTCGGCGTCGACAAGCGTTGAGTACGATGCTTTTGTTTGTCGATCGACTTGAAGCCTGAACCGCCTCTCAGTTGGGTGGCCTTGATCCTTGGAAGGAACGGCTTTCGGGCTGGTACTCTTCGGCATATTGATGGTCGTCATACGCGAATTCTCCTTGTTCCTCATTGAAGTTGCCGGACCGGCGTCGAGCCGCAGCGACTTGGGCACGCAGGACGCGAGCGTCGCCGCGGTGATCGAGTCGCCGGTCGCGAACAGTGTCATGTCGTGGCCTAGCGCTACCAGTTCCAAGGTCAGGTAGGAAACGATGCGCTCGGTTCCGCCATAGAGGCGTGGAGGTACGCTTTCGACGAGGGGCGCGATCGGCGCGATTTTCATTTTGTGCTTCAGTCACCCCGAATGTTCAACTCTCTGCTAGGCCTTAACGTTCCAGCCTCTTGCCGAATGTCTCGGATATTGATCCGGTTGCCCCGTGCCCCTTCGCACCCGGTGCTGACAAGCAAACATCAAGAAGAGAGGGCTCAGCGGCGCGGCTGCAATGTTAGTAATTTCGAACGGACGGTTGTCTTAGTACGGGATCAAGGCCTGTCGCCATCCGGCAATACAGGATCGGTCACCGGTCGTTCGTTCTCGTGCTGCCTGGTGGCATCAGCAGCACGGGGAGATCATGTCCGAAGTCGCTTTCGAACTGCTCGTTCAAACGCGTAGTCCCAAGAAGCCCGCAATGAGGACAATCACGACCACGACGCCGATAATGTAGAAAATGTTCATTGGCGCTCCGATTACAGCGTGCGCGCGCCTTCAACATTGAAGGCACTGCGATGATCAAGCTTACCAGCCGAACGAAGCGGAATCTGATCCATATTGCTCAAGGTAGGGCATTCAGCCGTACTTGCTGCACGTGCCGAAAGATACGAAATGGCCTATGGAACAAGCTGCTTGATCAGACCGCAATCAGCGGTGCCTCCTATTTCCCTTTGAGCGTGTCCTTGAGCCCGCCGATGGAGTCCTGGACCTTGCCCGCCTGTCCCTCCGACTCTAGCTTAGCATCACCGACTACCTTGCCGACCGCCTGCTTGAGAGCGCCTTTGACCTGCTTCGCCGACCCGGCCGTTCGGTCCTTATCCATGATTTCCTCCGTCAATGTTGGGTCAAGTCCCAAGGCAGTAGACGCAGATTGCGCGGAGAAAGACTCCAATCATTTCCTGCTGTCAACTGACCCAAGGCAAACCCACTAAGACTTGTGCCCTTGATCGTCAGTGGCAAGGATGGCGCAAGCCGTCGAAGCCGAGATAGGTCCCCGAGGCCACGTCATAGGACCTGAAACGCTGCAGACAGTAGGCAC
The DNA here is from genome assembly GCF_002119765.1 of Pseudorhodoplanes sinuspersici. Classification (NCBI taxonomy): domain Bacteria; kingdom Pseudomonadati; phylum Pseudomonadota; class Alphaproteobacteria; order Hyphomicrobiales; genus Pseudorhodoplanes; species Pseudorhodoplanes sinuspersici. The sequence goes on along the minus strand of NZ_CP021112.1, from coordinate 314,895 downwards.
GCCATTTGCCGGTTTGGCTAACACTGCGTTCACGGCCGCACGCCGTGACATGATTAAGATTCCGACGAAAATCGTTTCAGTTCTAGTTCTTGGAAGTTGAAAATTTGCGAAATTAGCTCCGTTCTCGGTCACGTTAGACGCGGCCATTGATTTCCAATCCAGACGGGAGTGGGAGGGCTGCCGCTTGCTGTTTCCCGCGGTCCTCAAGTCAATCGTTCATGCCGGTAGCCTGCGCCTGCGCGGGCCGGATTCATGAATATGGCGATGGTAAGCGACCCTACTGTACAATCTGCCTCGGCGCTCGGCATCTTGACTACTTGCTTGCCCTGAATCCCGAGCTGTCGATTGGCGAAGCCTACATGGATGGCTTGCTGGCTGTCGAAGAGGGTACGCTATTCGACTTTCTCGAAATCGCTGCCAGGAATTACGGCAACTCGGAACAGGTCGCCTGGTTCTCGCTGTTGTCGCGCGCGACGCGGCGCGGGTTTACCCGAGATCGGCACGTCGCCCATCACTATGATCTATCGGGCCCCGTCGGGGCTGATTTCGATCCTGCGCACCTCATGAGGACCCCAGGCCATCCCCAAATGCGCTGAGGCCCGCGTGGAAGCAGTGCGCCGTCATTTGGCTCGACAACAATCGTGTTTGGTGACGTGGACCACACGGAACCAGGCTCTCGACGCCGTTTACATCAACGCGATCGTCGTAGAGCGTCTTGGGAAGTAGCTCTCTGAGTGTGCCTGCTCCAGGCGAATCTCAGTGAACCACTTGACCGAGTTCGTGGCGTAATAGCCAGGCACGACCAGCCTGAGAGGTGCGCCATGGGCTTCGCGCAGCGGTTGCCCGTTGAGCTCGAACGCCAGCAAGACCTCATCGGCTATCGCTTTGGCCAACGGCAGGTCTTTCACATAGGTTTGGCAGTGCGTCGCGGTCGGCGCATAGATCCCACCATCGGCGCAGCGGGCCCAGACGAACCGCCGCGCGGACCGATGCCCGCGGCCAGAAGAACTAGATTCAGCCGCACTCCCGCCCATCGGACATTGGCAACCCGACGGACAGGGGTCCTAGGTTTGAACGGGTGGCCTGCACACTCGTGGACGGCGACCAGTTCCGTCCTAGGCATGGATTCAATGTCCGCCAGCGTCAGCTCGAGCGGCCTGTCAACCAGCCCGCCGATCGACCAGACGCCAGGACGGCACGTCCATAGCCGGCACATCGGCGAGACGCAGAACGTCCCGAAGCTCGCCACTTCCGCCGGCGTCATCAGCGGCATCATCAGCGGCATCATCAGCGCCACGGGTGAGCCCGGACGTCCGCCGGTGATGCCCGGCGTGTCGCTCGCCGACACGAACGCGGGCATATCAAAGCGCGGGAATACGCACTTGCGCAGCCTGCTCGTCCATGGCGCCAGAGCGGTCGTGCGGACGGCTCCTAACAAGACCGATCATAACAATCAGTGGGTCAATCAGCTTCGGCAACGGCGCGGGTTCAACCGCGCAACGGTTGCGGTTGCCAACAAGAACGCACGGATTATCTGGGCCGTGCTTCGAACGGGAGAGCCGTACCGCGCCGTATTCTGAAGGCCTACCCCAAAGTTTGCGAGACGACGGAAAAATGAGACGCATCGAGGCCTTTGAGGCCTACCACTTGTAGAGGCTGGTGTGAGAGGGTTCCCCATTTGGGCGCCCCGATCTATCGGGTGATGCCGGATAGATGTTTGCAACGGGCCAGGCGGATCAGTTCAAAGTCGACTTGCAACGGGAGAGCCGTCCATAGATGATCAAGGCCGCCGGAGCCAGGCTCTGGTATCTGCCGTCTTACTCACCAGATCTCAATCCGATGGAGCAGACCTTTGCCAAGATCACGCACGGGATGCGCGCAGACCAGAAGCGCACCATCAAGGATGTCTGGCGTCACGTTGGCGAACTCCTCGCAACGATCGGCCAAACGATGACAACTACTTCGCAAATGCAGGATATGCTACTATCAAACCGTGAACCGCTCTAGAGAAGCTCTCCGCTACGTGGATTGCCTCGGACCAAAAGCGGTTGTTCGCTGTCAACCTGTCAACCGTGTCAACTCACTTTTGCCAAACCTCCGCTGGCGAAATCTCGGGCTGCCGCGCAGTCGCAAGGGGAGGGGCCAGGGAAGGACCCGAGTGTCCGATATTTCCGCTTTGCACCAGCAGCAGACATTCGGTAGCGAAGACAGCGCGCCGCGAAAAAGGAGCTCCGGTCGCCGCCGATTGGGGCAGGGTTACTTTTCGAATCCTGCACCTAGGCGGGTGTTCTCTCAAACCATAATCTGTTTGGAGTTTTAGAGACGGGCAGGCCTAGTAGCGTGCGGATAATAGTCGAATTGCGACGGCCTTTTCGGGCAGTTGGAACTAGTAAGTTGAACGTCCCCCGGAAAGATCGAACACGGCGCCGGTACTGAACGAGCATTCCGCCGAGCTCAGCCATGCGACCAAAGAGGCAATCTCTTCTGGAAGACCAAACCGCCCAAGCGGAATTTTTGACAGCATGAAGTCAATGTGCTGCTGAGGCAACTGAGCGAAGAGCGGAGTCCTGACCGCTGCTGGGGTAATGCAGTTAACCCGAATGTCGGTGTCGGCAAGCTCTTTTCCAAGCGATTTCGTCAGCGCGATAATGGCGGCCTTGCTTGCGCTATAGCCTGACGCATTCGGATTGCCGTCCTTTCCGGCGACGGAGGCGATATTGACCACGCGGCCGTATCCATCCTTTCGCATGTGCGGAATGATAGTCCGTGAGCAATAGAATGTGCCATTGACGTTGATCGCAAAGACGCGCGCCCATTCGTCCACGGGATAGTCCCAGACCTTGGCGGTTGCGCCTGTAATCCCGGCGTTGTTGATCAGGATATCGATCGACCGGTGCTTTTCGAGCGTTTTCCGCGCAGCGTCTTCGACTGCGCTTAGATCGCTGACATCGACCTTGTATCTCGTCGCACGTTCAAGTGGTTTAGGGAGCGCCTTCAACGCATCGGCATCGTAGTCCCAGATGATGCATTGCGCGCCCGACTGCGCCATCCGCTCCGCTATCGCGAGACCAAGGCCGGACGCGCCTCCGGTGATAACGGCGACGCGTCCTTCGAGATCAATTTTGTTCATTGGCGGTTCTGACCGGTGTTAGCATGCGAATGCAACCTGCAAGGGCACGAAGCCTTGGATTTCGACTGAATAGACGTCGCCCGCGGCAGCCGGCGTCATCGGGCTGAGCGCGCCGGACAAGACGATATCGCCCGCTCCGACAGGCCTACCGAGCGAGGCCATCTTCCGGGCCAGCCATAACGTCGCGTTGAAGGGATGTCCGAGGCACGCTGCGCCGACACCGAGTGAAACCGGCAGGGCGTTCCGGGACATCACGACCCCACCAAGTTTGAGATCGACATCCGTCACCTTGCGCGGGCTGGTCCCGAGAACGTATCCCCCTGCGGAAGCATTATCGGCAATCGTGTCGAACAACTTGATGTTCCAGTTCTCGATGGCGGTGTCCACGATCTCGATGGCCGGTAGCGCGTAGGCAATGGCCGAAATCAGTTCCGGAAGCGTAGCATCCGGATTGTCAATCGCTCGATCCATCACGAACGCGACTTCCGCTTCCATGCGCGGCTGCATCAGCCGGCGCATGCTCACGGTCGCACGGTCTTCGAAGGCATAATCGGCCCACAGGATACCGAAGTCCGGCTCATTGACTCCGAACTGTTCCTGCACAGCTTTGGAGGTCAGACCGATCTTGCGCCCGACCATGTGCCGGCCCTGCTTGATCCACCGGTTGGTGTTGTAGTCCTGGACCTTCTGCGCCGTCTCGATTGAATCGACCCTGAACGTCTCGCGTAGCGGCTTGATCTGCTTCAAGCTGTTTCGGGCCTCAAAGACGGCATCGGCAATCTGGGTAATAGTCTCGGTCGTTGTCATGTTCGCTATCTTCCAGCCATCATGGCATATGTCGCGGGCGGCACACCCTTACGCCGCGCCTGACCTTAACGTTGACAAGGAGCAACTAAGGTTCCGTCAGAAACTCAAGATGGATTCTGTTGAAGAGATCGTGGTTCTCGAATTGCGGCCAGTGACCGCATCCATTCATCACCACGTACCTCGCACCGGGAATCAGCTCCGCGATCTTCTGGCCTTCCTCCGGCGTTGCCGTAGGGTCATGCGATGTCCACAGCACAAGCGTCCTGGCACGGATCACGTGGCTCTGCTCGGCCGAGAACATGTTGCGCCTGCGTATCGTCATGTCCTGCAGACAAAGGATACGCTCCATCGTATCGCGAAATCCGGGTTGAGAGTAAATCGCACGGCGCGTCTCGACGAGGTCGTCATTGACCTTGGTCTTGTCGTGCATGAGGAATTCAAGGCGGCTGCGGATGCGCTCAGGGCTTGGATCGTTGACCGCTTCCATGGACAGCCGTTTGATCCGTTCCATGACCTCCGGATGCGCAGTCCAGCCGCCTGCGGTGTTCAGCACCATGCGGTCGACAGCCTGCGGATGATGAATGGCGATATGCGCCGCCACCCATCCGCCCAGCGACTCGCCAGAGAGGTGCGCCTTGTCGCGCTTCAAGACTTTCATAACCTTCAGCACATGATCTGCGTAGTCCTTGATCTCGTAATCAATGGCGGGCTTGTCGCTCCATCCATGACCGACGAAATCGAGTGCGACCGTCCAGAACTGTTCGCCATGGGCGGCGAGATTGCGGCTATAGGCTTCGGCATGACCGCCCGTGCCGTGCAGCAACAGCAGCAGCGGTTTGTCCGGCGTTCCAGACGATAGATAGCGCGTTCTGATGCCATCTGCGTCCAGATAACCCTGAGCAAAGGAAGCACGTGTCAGGTCCGACCAGATCGACGAGTAAGCAGCGTCCGTCATGAGGTATCTTCGTTCGATTGCGCGTGATGATGATGGCCGGGAGATCAGGCCGCCCGGGCCGTCAGGATGCCCATTCCGGTGATCCACTCGTTGATCGCCTCATAGAAGAGCACGTCCGCCCGATAATCCGGACCGAGCGCAGCCAGCGCGGCGAACCAGGAGCGGATCTCGTGCGCACCGCGCCCGCCGGTTGCCGTGATGTCCTCATCGGCGATTTCGTCGAGCTGCGCCAGGTCACCTGCGGCAAACGCATCGAGCATTTTCCGGTCCCATTCGGGATTGAGCGGAAGCAGACCGGACGTCCCCGCTCCCAGTTGGTAGCCCAATTGATGCGCCCTGATCTGCCGCGCCATCCTCTGGGCATGTTCCAGCGCGCCGCCATCGATAAGATGCGCGCGGACTTCAGGCGTCGCGGTGGCAAGTGCGGGGACCGGCGGATCATGAGACAACCCACCGGACGCCACGATCAGCACCCGTTCCGGGCATGACCGCGCCCACGCCCCGACCGCGCTGCCAAGCGCGTGCACCCGCGCGAAGGTCGGCCGCGGCGCCGCGGCACAGTTGATGAAAACGGGAATGAGGCGCGAAATATCCCTGCCGTTGGATAAGAGCTCCACCGGCTGCACCGCACCGTGATCGACATTCATCCTATACGACAGCGCAGCGTCTACGCCTTGCGCCAGGACGCTCGAGACGCAGCTCATCGCCAGAGCTTCGGGAATATCGAGCTTGCCGGCGACGGTACCGTAATCGCCGATTGAATATCCCTCCACGCCGATGCAGAAGGCCGGCAGGAGATTGTAGAAGAAGCCGTTGACGTGATCGGGATAGAAAACGATCGTCAATGTCGGTTCGAGCGATGCGACAAAATCGGTCGCCTGTTTCAGTGCAATGTTGAATCGCTGTTCTGTGTCCGTTGGGGCGCGATTGCGATCGAGCAGCGGACTATGAGACATGCAAACCGCGCCGACGATCATTTACGTTCCTCCTTGTTGCCCTGCATTGCTCCTCTTGAATTGCGGGAGCTTGACCTTGCTTTGGTTGTGCGAACCTAAGCCACAGCAAGATACGGCGAGGATGGGAATTCCCTGGCGAGTGACAATCGGCAATGCTATAGTGTTCGCATTGCGAACAGCATCCAGCGGTGCAGGCATGTCGAGCGCATATAGGGACGTTAAATCGCTGGTTCGCGGACTGCAGATTCTGGAGTCGCTCGGACAGAAGGGCTCGATGAAGGTCAGCGCACTCGCGGAATCGACCGATATCGACCGCACAAGCACTTACCGGCTTGTCAGCACGCTTGAGAGCATGGGGTATGTGCTGCGTCGCGGCGAGGACGGAGCAGTTTCTCTGACCTCAAAGATGGCGAATATCGCCGACGGGTTCCGCGACGACGATCTGATCGCACAGGCGATTACGCCTTACATTCACGAGCTCACCCACATCGTATTGTGGCCGAGCGATTTCGCGACATTCAGCGAGGGTGCCGTCACCGTCCAAGTGACGACGCACAAGCTTAGCCCGATGTCGGTCCATCGCGCGGTTGTTGGCCGGCATCACTCGCTGTTTCGTTCGGCGCTGGGCCGCGCCATGCTCAGTGTTATGAGTCAGAAAGAAATCGATACCGCTTCGGTGGTCGCGCAGCTCGAGGCGCCGAATTCCCAGTACATCTGGGACAAAAAAACGATCCGAAAGCTGATCGGCGATGTACGCAAGGCTGGCTATGCATCATCCGTGGGAGAAAGCGAAATCAACATTAGCGCCATTGCCTTGCCCCTGCGGGTCGGCCGGGTCGTGGGGGCTGTAAATATTGTCTTCTTTCGCAGCGCAATGACGCCGCAGATCGCTGCGGACAGATACCTCGAGCCGCTGAAAGCCTGCGTCCGGAGAGTCAAGAAAGCGCTTTCGGCGTAGCAAACTGCCCCGCCTCCTTTTTCATTCGTAGCCTGATCCGGGCTGTTCGCATTGCGAACAAAGGTCAGATCAAAATTGCCAAGACGGCAATTCTGACGTGCCGTATCGCAACGAAACAAAGAGCGCGACCGAGCGCCGGTTCGTTGCAAGGGAGGATATTCCATGACTCTTGGCATCAGGATGTCGCGGCGAATTGCAATTGCCACGATTGCCGCATTGACGTGCGTAAATGTAACCGACGCGTCCGCTCAGACCCAAATCACGCTGAAGTTCGCAAACTTTGTCGGCCCGAACTCGTTTCTGACGACCGGAATCTTCAGGCCGTGGTTCAAGCAGATCGAGGATGAGGCCGGCGGCGCCGTCAAGATCGACTTCCTGTCTGGTGGATCGGCCGCGAAGCCGAATGAAGTCATCGACGCGGTGCGGACGAGTGTCGTTGATATCGGCTGGAGCGGAACGTCATACAATCCGGGACGCTTCAACGCGGCTGGCGTCACTGAATTGCCACAGGTCATCCGTGCGCCGGCCGAAGGATCCGCCGGAATGGCCGCGCTGCATGAGAAGGGCCTGCTCGATGGCTTCGACGGCGTCAAGATTCTGGGCGTATCCACGACCGACATCATGCGCTTGCATCACGCGCAGGACGTGAAAGGCCTTGCCGACTTCAAGGGCGCCAAGGTGCGCGCGGCGGGCGCTGTGTTGTCGACCATGGTCCAACGCATTGGCGCAGCACCGATGAACATCCCGATCACCTCGCTCGCCGAGAGCCTCGCCAAGAAGGTCGTCGACGGCACGGCGGCGGACTGGTTCTCGATGGAGGGCTTCCGCCTCATCGAGGTCACGAAGACACATATCGATCTCCCGATGGGAGCGACCGGCATCTACCTCGTGATGAACCAGGCCAAATACGATCAGCTGCCGCCCAAGGTGAAGGCCGCGTTCGACAAATACAGCGTGCGTGACTTCGCCATGTTCTGGGGCAACCGGTTGGAGAAAGAAAGCAACCGGGTGCGCCAGGTCGTCGCCAGCTCCGCCGGCCATAAGCTCATCGAGCCGAGTGCCGAGGACAGCGCGAAGTGGCAGGAGATCAGCAAGCAGGTGATCGACAACTGGGTGAGGAACACCAAGAACGGCGCGGCTGTCTTGGAAGCCTTTCAGGGCGGCGTGAAAGCCGCTTCCGCGGCGAAGTAACCGACGAATCGCCGCGCCATGTGATGCGCCGTCAAGAGACGGTGCATCATATCCCAGAATCGACCGAGCGCCGCAATGACCAAACGACTGGCTTCGCTTACAGGCTATGCCGCCGGTGGCGCGCTGCTTCTTGTGGCGCTCGTCATCATGATCGATGTGGTCCTGCGCTGGGCGCTGTCGATGCCCATCAAGGGCATGTTCGAGGTCTCCGAGCTTGTCTTTGCGGCTCTCATGTCGCTCGCCTTCGCCGATGCAAACTATCGGCGATCCCATGTCTCCATGGAGCTGGTCGGACATCTGACGAAACGTGTGGCCGGCATCTGGGTCGTCGCGCATCTGCTAACCGCAATCACCTTCGCCCTATTCACACTTTTCTTATTCTCGTACGGCGCGGCAAAGGCGCAGTTCTCCGAGAAAACCCTTGTCCTCCAATGGCCGCTGGCCCCGTTCTGGTACTTGGCCGGCATCATGATGGCCTTCTCCTTCGTAACGCAGACGGCGGTATTCTTCGAGGATGTGAGAGCGCTGACGAAACATCACGCCAGTCACATCGTCCGTGAACTGGCGCCCTCCCTCATCAGCCTTCTGCTTGTTGCCGCGGCCGGCGGCGCGCTCATTCTCTGGCAGGGCCAGATGAATGAGGTGGTCAAAGTCCTGATCGGCTTCACCACACTCTATCTCCTGGCCCTGACGCATATCCCAATTGGCATCGCCATGGCGCTGTCGGGACTGATCGGCGCCTATGCTTTGCTGGGCGCCAGTCCGGCCGCCCTCGTCGGCACCAACAACCTCACCAGCGTGCTCTCGAGTGCGGACATCGCGTCCGTCCCGCTGTTTCTGCTGATGGGCAACCTTGCGGTCGCCGCCGGATTTGCGGATCAGATCTTTAGCGCGGCGACATCGTTCTTCGGCCGCCTCCGCGGCGGCCACGCCATCGCAACAATCATCGGGTGCGCGGGCTTCGGCACCGTCAGCGGCTCGTCCGTTGCCACGACGGCCACGATCGGCGGCGTCGCCTATCGCGAAATGCGGAGCCGGAACTACGCACCGGGTCTCGCGACCGGCAGCATCGCAGCCGGCGGCACGTTGGGCGCGCTGATACCGCCCTCGGTGATCCTGATCATCTACTGTGTGATCGCGGAGCAATCGATTCCGGCCTCCTTCATGGCCAGTCTGATCCCCGGCCTGCTCGCGGTCTCGCTCTATGTGATCGCCATCTCAACTCTCGTGCGGTTGAAGCCGGAACTGGCCCCCGAAGGCGCCGAGACGAAGACATCGCGCCTGAAAGCGATGTTCATTGCCTGGCGACCCGGATTGCTGTTTCTGTTGGTCATCGGTGGCCTGTATGGCGGACTCTTCACGGCTCAGGAGGCTGCCGCCGTCGGGACGGGCTTTGCATTCCTTTTCTGGCTGTTGTCGGGCCGCGCATCGTGGCACGGTCTTTTCACCGCCGTGCGCGCTGCGGCAACGACCAGCGCGACACTCTATCTGCTGATTGTCGGTGCCAACATCTTCGGGGCGTTCCTCAATCTCGCCGGCATCACCAATGCCGTTCTCTCGATTATTGATCCTGCAACGACACCCGCCTGGCTGATTCTCGTCATCCTGGTTGCGATGTACCTTGTTCTTGGCAGCGTGTTCGACACCGTTGCCGCGCTCATCATTACGGTGCCCTTTGTCGTGCCGATCATCAGCGCCCTTGGATACGACCTGATCTGGTGGGGTGTCGTGACATTAACGCTCGTTGAGATCGGCATGATTACGCCGCCGATCGGCATGAACGTCTTTGTCATGAAAAGCCTGGTTGGCAAAGAAGTCCCGATATCCACGATCTTCAAGGGCGTCGTTCCCTTTCTGATAGCGGACAGCATCCGGCTGCTGCTGCTGATTCTCTTTCCCGTGATCACGCTGTGGCTACCGACAGTGCTGCGCTGACGGCTTCCGTGCATAAAAGGCCTACGATAGTGCTGGAAAAAGAAGAATATGATCTGATCGTCGTGGGTGCCGGCCCCGTCGGCATGATGATTGCCAATCTGGTCGGCCCAAGCGGCCTCCGCGTGCTGATCCTCGAACAGCTGCCGAGTCTGATCGACTACCCGCGAGGCGTGGGTATGGACGACGAATGCCTGCGGGTGTTCCAGTCCGCCGGACTCGTGGAGAAGGCTATCCCCTTCACCTTTCCCAACCAGTGGCTCGATTTCCGGACCGCGCGGGGCCGCACCTTTGCAATGGTCAAGCCAAAGGGAGAGGCTTTCGGATTTCCCAAGCGCAACGCCTTTATTCAGCCGCTGATTGATCGCGTCCTTCTAGAAGGGCTGGTGCGCTACAAGAATGTCGAGATGCGTCTCGGCTATGAAATGACCGGCCTGTCCGACAATGGCCGAGCGGTTCATGTCACCGCCCGCGCCATCGACGGGGAGGAACGCCGCTTCACGACCAGCTACCTTGTCGGCTGCGACGGAGGTCGAAGTCTCACCCGCAAGCTTGTCGGCATCCCCTTCGAGGGGCAGACAGAATCCACACGATGGCTTGTCATCGACATCAAGAACGACCCGATCGGTGTACCGAGCGCAATCCTGGTCTGCGATCCGTCCCGTCCCTATGTCACGATCGCGCTGCCTCACGGCATTCGACGGCTTGAGTTCATGGTCAAGCCGAACGAGACCGAGGAGGAGCTGTGCAGCACGGAGGGCCTGAAGCGGATATTGTCTATTGCGATGCCCGATCCGGCTTCGGCGCGCATAATTCGCAGCCGCGTCTATACTCACCACGCGAGACTTGCGAAGGCGTTTCGGGCCGGACGCGTTCTGCTCGCCGGCGATGCGGCGCACTTGATGCCTGTTTGGCAGGGACAAGGCTACAACAGCGGAATTCGAGATGCCAATAACCTGAGCTGGAAGCTGATTTCCGTGTTGCGCGACGGCTGCGATCCTACTCTGCTCGATACTTACGAGACCGAGCGCCGAGAACATGCACGAGCGATGATCTCGCTCTCAACACTAGTGGGGCGGATCTTCTCGCCGACCAGCTGGCTGCTTGCGTCGTTTCGTGACGTCGTGTTCGGGATACTGAACCGCATTCCACCGGTGCGCGATTACGTCGTTCAGATGCGCTTCAAGCCCATGCCAAAATATACCGAAGGTGTAGTGGTGGGCGGAGTCTCAAGTGGACGAACTCGGAATGCTGTTGGACGCCTCTTTGTCCAGCCCCGCGTTGCGCTGAGGAATGGAAGCGTCGTGCGCCTTGATGATGCCATTGGATATCGCTTCGCCATCGTCGCCTGGGCGGCGGACCCTTGCATCTATATGAACGGCGAGGCACGGCGTGTCTGGTCGCGTCTCAATGGCACAACTGTCGTCGTGCGGTCCCAGACCGAGCTCATGTCCGATACGAACGATGTCGACCCCGAGACTGTGCTGGTCGGTGACGTAAGTGGCGGGCTGAAGGAATGGTTTGCCACCGAGGATACATCCGTCGCGATTCTTCGGCCGGATCGCTTTGTCGCCGCGGTCTGTCGTCCGCAGGAGATCTCGCGCGCCATAAATGCGCTCGGGCGAGCGATGAGAATGCAATCAGAAAAGGGTGTGCCTTACTGCACGAACGCGGACAACAATTGCGCCAACGTTGGTTGAGTCGTCGTGGAGAAGCAACTGGTGAACCGGTTGGCCAGCCACCAAATGTCCGTTGGGTCAGAAGGCGATATGGTGGTCGTACAACTCTGCCTTGTGTCAGACACCGATATCACAAGCTGGAGGATCGTCCGCATGAAGGTCGCTCAATTGGACTGTCAGGCTTGTCAGGAGTGTCAGGTCAAAACTGCTGCGGTTCCGCTAGCGCGTTTTTGGGCTGCCGCGCAGCCGCAAGGTGCGGTCACCTAGGAGGACCCGCTACGCGGTCAGTGCGAGCGGAAGACTGCGCAGCTGGCCGAACTAGTCGGCTGCTGTGCAGTCAGTTTCATTTGGATCCGCACCAGGCTGGTGGCGAATCGGAGCGCTTCTAGGTGCTTCTGATGAGCAGCTAGCCCTCTAACATCAGGGCTGGAGTTAGGCGGTGCGGTCCTCCGTTTTCAATTGTGACCCGCGCAAAGCCCAAGACTCGGCCAGTCCGCCCCGGTGCGCGCGGGTTATATGTGATCACGTGGGCGTCTGGATTTTCTTTCGCTAGAAGCTCAGTAAGCCTCGCCACTGTAAGTCCAACCCCGAGTTCGACGGGGATCGGCTTCCTCGCGACGTCGTAGCGCGCCCAGACCACCTTAGCAGCATCAATCGCAGGCTGGTACGCGCCATACTGTTCAAGATAGGCCAGCAGTTGCTCCCAACTTGTGACGTCGGGAATCTCCTTCATAGCTTTGGTGTCCCTTACGAAGTCGCCAGCCGCGGAGTCTTCGGGTGAATGAGAGAGGATGAAGTCGCGAAAGGAAAGTTCTTTCATGATTGGTTCCTGTATGGATTTAGATAGTGGTCGTGCTTCGCGCCGCTCGCGTCGTTCCGCAAATGGCATCCGTAAGAAAAACCATTTGCGTGCCAGAAGCCGCTGTTTTCGTCCATCGCAAGATGGACGCTGTGTCTGAGAAAATTAAGACTGGTTCGCCCCGCGTTACGGAGCGGATCGCAAGGCTACTCGGGAAATCACAGCCTCTAGCTGTGCATCAGATAGCAAGCCCAATTTTTCGGCCTGGCAGAGGCGTGTGAGCGTTTCGGGATCCTCCTTGGCTAATGCTTCCAGCCAGTGAAACCCATTTGTGCCCAACCGGCTTATGATGCGCTGTTCGTAAGTCCCTTGATCCCGCATCACAGCCGGCCTCTCAGCGGCAGTCCCTTCCAAGTAGGATTTGGGTAGATTCCCTAAGTAGGATTGGGGGACATGTGCTTCCGGTTTACTAGGGCGTCGCTGTCCACTTTCTTGCCCTGATTTGTCGCCCTTGTAGCCTTTGGTTGCCAACCCGCCTGGAAGGTTTGGCCGATATCGATTGGTGCGAGTACGACCTCTGGGTCTATTTACTTGGAGCCAATCGGCTTTCTCCAGCTCCTTTACGCATCGTTGAACTGTCTTCGTGCTCACACACAGCTTGTTTGCAATCCTCACGACTGACGGCCATGCGTCGCCTGACACGCTATTCAGGTGATCAGCGATCACGAAAGCGACCCGACATGTCATCGGGGTGACGCCACAATCGTAGAAGATCGCATTGAGCCAGCGCATCTTATTCAATTGGAACGGTGCAGCCATGCGTACACTCACTATGCTGCATCTTGACCATTCTGACGCAGCCGAGTGACGTATCGGCCGATGGTTTCACTTGGGATTCGAGTGCACCGGCCGATTTTGACGACCTCAAGCTCTTTCTGATTGATGAGTTGATAGATGGTGCTTCGGCCGACATTGAGCTCAGCGGCCGCCTCATAAATAGTTTTCAGGAGTTTTCCGGAAGGATTACTGATCATCGTTTCGTCCTTGATTGTGCTTCAGCGCGTGTGCTGCGCTGTTAACGTGCACCAACATACGGACGGATGGCTTCAGTTCACTCCGGAAAATAATTCAGGCCTAAGCAATTGGTAAAGCTACTGTTTTTGCGTGCAGAGGTTCACGATATTTCCGATGATGGGAGTCCATCCGAGGCCTTGCAGCATAGAGATAAAGAGTGAGCAGTCTTTGTTATTGGCAATCGCAGTGAACAGCTTGGTGAGCCATAGAAATGATTGCGTGATCCAGCCGATCTCTTCCTTTGTAAGTCCTTGGCCCGAACCGACCTTACGCGAAAATGCCGCAAGATATTCCCGCCGATCCTCCAGGCCGCAATACTCAAGCGAAACCACTACTTTCCGGCCTGACTTCCAGGCTTTCACTGGGCGTCCGGACGCCAGGATGATTGCAAGATCCTCGGCGCGGGCTGGGGGCATTTTTCCAACTGCTTGGAGGGCCGTTGCGAGCACAAATTCAAAGCGCGTACGCTTAGTCAACAATGATGTTTCGCGAGTAGAACCTTTCGGGCGGCCGCGGCTGTGCTGCGTGAAAGCGCGTCGACGCTGCTCTCGCAGTTCTGGTGTCATGCTCATGCTCCTGTGGAGGAGTATTTATTAGCGGCGATTCGGGAGGTAAATTTCAAGCTTATTAGTCACTACCTCAGGACCGCTCCACGCAACCGGATGTTGGTATTTTTGTTGGCATCGGATGTTTTCATATATCGGTAAGCATTTGGTTTAAAAAGGATAACTCTTCTAAATGTGAAGGGTGCCGGGCCCACCAGCAAAATCAAATTATCGGGGTGCTGGCGATCAAGCGGCGCCTCAATGACGCCGGCGTCAAGACGACCGATCTGGTCGACCACCACTTCATCAACTCGATCTATTGCTACGATCCGAACGGCCTGCGCCTCGAAGTGACGGCGCGGGTCGACGAGCCGGGCTATCTGGAGAAGGCTGCGGCCGAAGCCCATGACGGCATGAATGCATGGATGGAGAAGAAGGCGCGGATGCTCGCGGGCTGACTGACGTCAGATACGACCACGCATCGAGACGATGCGGGCAGCAATGGGCAGCGCTGCTTATTTCGATCCGCCTACTGGTGCAGGCGGCCCGAGGTCTGGCATGTTGCAGCCGAGGTCGCGACTGATGCGGCGTGCCGCATCGCGGATCGCCACGGCGACCGGGCCGGTCGGCTTGAGATCGACATCGGCGCTCAGGCCCAGCGCGGTGACGGCCGCGCAGAGCACGTTGCCGCTGCCGAAGACGGGCGCCGAAATGCCGAAGAAGCCCTCATGTGTTTCGCTTTCGGTCAGCGTAATGCCTTCGCTGCGGAACGCTTCGACCTTCTGTAGCGTACGGGCCAGTCTTCCAGGAGCGATGGCCTCTTCAGCATTGGCAATGCTGCGCCACTCGCGTTCCGGCAGATATGTCAT